>SLQE01000196.1 GCA_007131635.1 Bacteroidota bacterium
ACGCAGACGACATAGTAGTTCACTGCACCAGCAAAACGGAAGCGGAGGAAGTGTTAGAGGCAATCAAGCAAAGATTGCACGAAGTCGGGCTACAAATCAAAGAGGAGAAGACACGCATAGCCTACTGTAAGGATTATCGGCGGAAGGCAAAACACGAGGTTGTCAAATTTGAATTTCTCGGTTTCAGCTATCAGCCGAGAGTAAGGAGAAGTAACAAAGATGGCAATCTATTTATGGCCTTTGCAGCTGAAATAAGCCAATCCAACCAAAAGAAGATAAGAACGTTGATACGAGAAGCAAAAGTCTGGCGAAACACATCACTATGTGTTCCAGACATAGCGAATCATCTCAATGTAAAACTTCGAGGGTGGATAAACTATTACGGGAAATACAGCACACGTAGCCTGAGAAACGCATTAATAACGATAGACCGGAAGCTCGTCAAATGGCTGTGCAAAAAGCACAAAATCGGTTATCGAAAGGCAGACATGAAACTCAAAGTGCTAAGACAGACTCACCCGAGAATGTTTTATCACCGGGAAAGAGGTTGTTGCTGGTATTGAGTATTAAGAATAACACGAGCCGTATGACGGGAGACCGTCACGTACGGTTCTGCGAGAGGTGAGAGGGTGAAATTCCCTCTCGCCTACTCAGCGTTAAATTAGATTGTCAAAAACAGATAAATGCCCGGTAATGAACGAATACGCCTTAAAAATTATTATATAAAAAAAGTCTCACATACTACAAATAATGCAGAAATATGAGACTTATTTTTCCGTACCGGAGGAGGGACTTGAACCCCCGACACGTGGATTATGATTCCACTGCTCTAACCACCTGAGCTACTCCGGCATAATATCTGTTTTCCTATCAAAATAGCTCTAACCACCCCCCGCTTCACTTCGTTTCGCGGGGTCCTCAAAATGGCGGTCACTCATCCGGCTTCGCCTTCTTCGTGAGCCATTTTGGGATGAGCTACTCCGGCTAATTATTTCTATGTTTTACTACTGGATGCTCTAACCACCCCCCGCTTCACTTCGTTCCGCGGGGTCCTCAAAATGGCGGTCACTTAGCCGGCTCCGCCGTCTTCATGAGCCATTTTGGGATGAGCTATTCCGGCAATTCTGAACACATAATATAAGCCGAAAAACCGATAAAATCAATAAACACGTTGAAGTTTTCATCTTCTTTTACTATAATGTAGTTCTTAACACAGGATCAGTCAATCATTATATATGTGCACGTATGCCGGTTGCAGTAAAACCTGAACAGTGGGTGCTTAACCCGCCGAAAGTCGCATCGCTCGGTGAATCTTTCAGGCGGTGCAAACATATCGCCAGAACGCATTATGAAAATTTTCCTGTCGGTTCGATACTTATTCCCCGGCACCTGCAGCCGTTCGTCTTTGCCGTCTATGCCTTTGCCCGTACCGCCGATGATTTTGCCGATGAGCCGGGATACTCCGATGCGGAACGGATTTTATATCTAAACGAGTGGGAAGAACTCTTTCTCCGCTCTCTCGAATCACGTACACGGCATCCTATTATGTGGGCAGTTACGGAGACCATACGCGCGAAGGATCTGCCGGTCCAGTTGTTTCTCGATTTGCTGTCTGCTTTCAGACAGGATGTGACCGTCAAGCGATACAAAACGTTTCGTTCCGTTCTGGATTACTGCCGGCGGTCGGCTAATCCAATCGGACGTCTGCTGCTGATGATTTTCGGCTATCGTGATCCGAAACTGTTCCCGCGGTCAGATGCGATTTGTACCGCCCTGCAGCTAACAAATTTTTGGCAGGATGTCTCCGTCGACATCAAAAAGAACAGGATTTACCTTCCCGATGAAGATATGTTTTCATTCGGGGTGAGTGAAAACGATTTGGTCTTAACGACGGCGGGTAGACATTTGAAAGATCTTATTCGGTTTGAAGTAGAACGGACCGCCGGTATGTTTGAAATGGGACAACCATTGCTGAAAAATATCCGAGGACGATTCAGATATGAGATAAAATTTGTACTGATCGGAGGAAATACGATCCTCCGGAAAATAGAGAAGAACGATTATGATGTGCTAAAAGTCCGGCCGACGTTATCGTTCAGGGATACTCCCTCGTTTATATATCAATTTTTTAAATAATAATTCAGATTGAAAACGATGTCAGCTGAAACTGCAACTGCCATAACCAAGGGAAGCCGTTCGAGTTTTTATTACTCGTTCAATCTCCTTCCGAAAGAGAAACGGGAGGCGATCTACACCGTCTACGCGTTCTGCAAGCAAACAGATGATATCGTTGACGAACACAACGGAAGTACGCTCGAAAAAGAACGGCTGCTCAGTACCTGGCAGCAGGAGCTTGATAAATCTCTGAACGGCGGTTCATCAAACCCACTGTTGAATCTGTTGAGCCAGACCGCATTTAAATTCAAAATACCGGTTGAACATTTTTACGACCTCATAAAAGGCGTTGAAATGGATCTGAAAAAAAACCGGTATGACACGTTCGATGAATTATATACGTATTGTTATCGTGTCGCTTCGACGGTCGGCCTTATGTGCGCCGAAATTTTCACTTACACAAAGGAACATACAAAAAACTATGCCGTTAATCTGGGAGTTGCATTGCAGCTTACCAATATCATTCGAGACGTGAACAGCGACCTGAAACGGAACAGGATATATATCCCTCAGGAGGATTTAAGGATGTTTAATATTTCCGAAGAGGATTTGCGCAATCAGGTACACGATGAACGGTTTGTCGGCATGATGCAGTTCCAGGCCGAAAGAGCACGCCGGTATTATGAAAAAGCCAATGAACACCTCGCCGCCGAAGACGAGAAACATTTCTTTGCCGCACGCATAATGGAAAAGATTTATTTTTCTGTTCTCAGAAAAATCGAGCAGAATAATTTTAAAGTTTTCCACCGAAAAATACGCATAGGCCGCTTTCGTCAACTTATTATTGCATTGCAAATCTGGATCCGTCACAGGATACTCCCGGATCGATGAGAAAAGTAATCATCGTCGGCAGCGGCTTGAGCGGTCTTGCGGCAGGAATTAAACTTTCCGCTTCAGGCCATAGAGTCAGGATTCTCGAGCAACGTTCATTTCCCGGCGGGAGAACCTATTCATTCCGCGACAGACAATCCGGCGATATCGTTGATAACGGACAGCACCTTCTTCTGGATTGTTATACACGTACCTTAAAATACCTTTCGATCATCGGCGCGCAGAATCTCGTAAGAACGGAACCCGAACTAAACATTATGTTCGTTCATCCGAAGCACGGCAGCGCGCATCTGCGCGTCTCGCGTAAAATAAGTCCGCGTGCAGCGTTGATCGGCGGACTGAGCGCATATTCATTCCTTTCATTTTCCGACAGATTGAAACTGCTCAAAATCGGTCATCAGCTTTTTCATGCCGATGAAAAGTATCTGGAAGGAATTTCCGGTCTGACGGTGGAAGAATGGTTGAATAAAAACAAACAGAGCGAAAGACTGAAAAAGAATTTCTGGTATCCGTTCGCGATATCGATCATGAATGAATCGGTCGATATTGCATCGGTTGAGGTATTCATACGATCGATGAAGCTCGGGATATTCGATACCAAAGGTCCTGCAAATATCGTTACACCGCTTCGGGGGCTGAGTGATGTCTTCATAACTCCCGCGGTAACGTTCATCTCAAAAAACGGGGGATCGGTCGATTGCTCACGCAGGATGACTGACCTCATTACAAACGGACGAAAGGTGACGGGAGTGAAATTGCAGAACGGCGAAAGCGTCACCGGCGATGCGTTCATTGTAACGGGTCAGCCGATCCATCTCGAACCGGTGCTAAAACAAGCCGGTGTAAATTATCAGGATGATATATCGTATACACCGATTATTACCTGCAATATCTGGTTCGATCGTGAAGTCGATATACCGCCGAGGACGGGAATGATCGATACCGAGTTTCAATGGGTGTTCAAAAAGGACAATTCATTTGCCGGTAACGACGGACATGGATATCTTTCGCTCGTTATGAGCGGAGCGCGTAGGTATGTCGCCGTCGGTCAGAAAATGTTGATGAATCTCGCATTGGATGAGCTCCGTGCATGTTTCCCGACTCTGCGCGATGCGAATGTCGTCCACTATCAGATCATCAAAGAACGAAGGGCAACGGTGTCGATATCGCCGTCCGTGCAAAAAAGACGACCGGGAAATCACACGCAATTTGATAATGCATTTATCGCGGGGGACTGGACGCAGACACATCTGCCGGCAACGATCGAAGGAGCGATTATGAGCGGGTTTACTGCGGCGGATTTGGTGATGGGGGGGTAATTTTTTACCACGGAGAAACGGAGGGCACGGAGGATTAAAATTTTTAAACGCAGAGAACGCAAAGGTACGCAGAGAATTTTTAATTATTTTTAACAGATTCTCGGTAGTTGTTCGCCTGCCAGCATATCGACCACACGGCTCCCGCCGATTGTAGTCTTGAGTAAAACAAACCCGTGATGGTCATCCACTACTTCACCGATGATACACGCATCTTTTCCATGCGGGTTATTATGCATGGCTTGCAGGATCGTATCGGTTTCATCTGCGGGTACGACCGCTAACAATTTCCCTTCGTTCGCAACATAAAGCGGGTCGAGTCCGAGGATCTCACACGCCGCTTTGACCGCTTCGGGAACGGGAATCTCCGATTCATAGAGGACAATGCCTTTCTGTGCAGACTTCGCGAGTTCATTGCACGAGCTTGATAAGCCGCCGCGGGTAGGATCGCGCATCCAGCGGATATTCTTACTGACATTGAGCATATCCCGTACGAGATGATTCAACGGCGCCGTATCACTCTGAATTTCCGTTTCGAATTCCAGGCCTTCCCGTATCGACATTATTGCGATTCCATGTTCACCTATCGGACCGTTGACGATTATTTTATCACCGGGACGCACACGTTGAGGGGAAATATCTATTTCAGCATCGACCACCCCGATACCGGAAGTGTTGATGAATATTTTGTCGCCTTTTCCTTTCTCGACTACTTTCGTATCGCCGGTGACGAGCTGAACGCCTGCACGTTCACAGGCACGCTTCATATCGGAAACGATTCGTTCGAGTTCATCGATCGGCATCCCCTCCTCGAGGATGACGCCCGCGCTGATGTATAACGGCCGGGCGCCGCCGACGGCAAGATCGTTCACCGTTCCGTTTACCGCAACATCGCCGATGCTGCCGCCCGGAAAAAAGATAGGATTCACGACATAAGAATCGGTTGTGAAGGCGATGCGTGTCCCGTTAATAGTTACCACCGCCTGGTCGCCGAGCGGAGAGAGGAACTCATTCCGAAAAGCGGGGAGGAACAGGGATTCTATGAGCTCGGCCGATAACTTACCGCCGCTCCCATGACCGAGGATTATTTTTTTATTACTGTGTGGTTGGTCCATGACTGTTATGAGAAATTTGAGATGATGTATTTTTTAAATTACGAATTACGAATTTTTTGAGAAAGATTTCTGCTTTGGCTCAAATTGAATTAATATTGAATAAAACTAGTATGATTCATAGCTCGCAATTCACAACTCGCAATTCGTAATTCGTAATTCGTAACTCGTAATTCATAGGCTCGTAACTCGTAATTCATAGCTCGTAACTCTTCCCTAATCTGATTCATCCGATCACAATTTCCCCTGCCGGTACCGCCCGTAGTTATAATAAGCCGCACAGGCACCCTCCGACGATACCATTGTTGCTCCGAGCGGTGTCATCGGAGTACACTCCTTACCGAATGCGGGACATTCATGCGGTTTCTTCACACCCTGCAGAACCAATCCGCTGATACATATTTCGGATTCTTTCGATTGAATGTCTGATATTTCCGAAAAAACCAACTCTGCATCGTGATCTGCAAACTCTTTTCTTAACCGATAGCCGCTTTTCGGGACGACCCCGATCCCGCGCCAACTGCGGTCGCCGATTTCGAAGACTTTGTTTATTGTCTCCTTAGCCGGTATGTTCCCTTCACGGGTTACGGCCCGGCTGTATTGGTTCTCTATCTCATACCTTCCTTCCTCGAGCTGTTTGATGAGCATGTATATACCCTGCAGCAGATCGAGTGGTTCGAAACCGGTCACGACCATGGGGACTTTATATTTTTGCGCCATGGGTTCATACTCTTCGTATCCCATAACCGCGCAAACGTGTCCCGCCGCGATGAAACCCTGCACGCTGTTGAACGGTGAATCGAGCACCGCTTCCATTGCAGGCGGGACGAGAACGTGTGAAACGAGCATCGAGAAGTTATTCAGACCGAGCTGTTTCGCCTGCCAGACAGCCATAGCATTTGCCGGCGCGGTGGTCTCGAATCCGACAGCGAAGAACACTACTTTTTTATCGGGATTTTTCTGCGCGAGCTTCACTGCATCGAGGGGTGAATAGACAATGCGGATATTGCCGCCGTCCGCTTTCACCGAGAAAAGATTTTTATGTGAACCGGGTACGCGCAGCATATCACCGAAGGATGTAAAGATGACATCCGGCCGGGAAGCGATCTCCAGCGCTTTGTCGATCATCTCAAGCGGGGTAACACAGACGGGACACCCCGGACCGTGAATCAGGGTAATTTGTTCCGGCAGAAGCTGATCGATTCCGGTTTTGACGAT
>SLQE01000400.1 GCA_007131635.1 Bacteroidota bacterium
ATAAATACTGAGATGCGCTTTCATTTTTTATAAGCGGAGCAATGTATATTCCCAGACACCAGAGTGCGGTGAAACCGAACAGAAGGAAGTAGGGAAAATATCGATGCATTATTGATTTGGTAAAGATAAATGGATTCCGCATTACTAAAACTTAGAAAGTATAAGATAAATATGTGATAAATTCAAGTGAATTTCTTGCATTTCGCGTCATATATATCTATATTTTATCCATATTTTTAAAACCTTATCAACAAAGACAGGTGTCAAATGCCGCATACACTTGATACTCGCTCGAATTTTCTCGCACTTCCTAAAGAACACTCACAATATGAGACTTCACAAATCGCGGTATTACCCGTACCGTATGAACACACCGTCAGCTACGGCGGAGGGACAAAAGACGGTCCGAAGGCAATTCTGAAAGCATCACAGTATGTTGAGTTTTACGATGAAGAGTTTGATCGTGAGCTCTGTTTCGATGTCGGCATTGCCACGCTCCGTGCTCTCTCTTTCGGCGGCAAGAATCCGAAGGTGAATAAGGAAGCAGTAGCGTTTATCGAAAATAAGGTCGAAGCATTAATCAACGACGAAAAATTTGTCGTAATACTCGGCGGTGAGCATACTATATCTCAGGCGCCTGTATCGGCATTTTATAAAAAATATCCCGATCTGTCGGTGTTGCAGTTCGATGCACACTCCGATTTTCGCGATGAGTATGAGGGAAATAAATACAGCCACGCATCGGTTATGGCACGTGTCGCAGAAACGATCGATCCGTCCCGCATCGTCCAGGTCGGCATACGGGCACAGGCAAAAGAAGAAGCGCAGTTTATTAAAGAACATAATGTGAACACCTTCTATGCGTTCGATATCCGGCAGGGAAAATATATCAGGATGTTAAAGCACTGGGAAGATCAGATTATCGATAAGCTAACCGATACTGTCTATATCACATTCGACCTTGATTATTTTGATCCCTCCATTATGCCCGCGACGGGCACCCCGGAACCGAACGGTATGTTCTGGCACGAAACAATGAATATCCTGCAGCGGCTCGGGAAAAAGAAAAAAATCGTCGGATTCGACGTTGTGGAACTCGCACCGATGACAAATCTTCATCATCCGGATGTGACGGCCGCAAAACTTGTTTATAAAATTATGAATTATGCTTTTCAGAGTGCATAGCATACTCCGGTCACAGATAATCCGGAAATAACCTGAATCGAAAATTTTCTTGTCGTAATAGTCAACTAAAATAAGGAATCATCTAACTCACAAACCCATCATGAAATAGGGAGGAAAATCTCATGAAACTTGTCAATGGGATCATCATAACATTTTTCATCTTAAGCCTCTGTTTGGTTGCGGATGAAAATGAAACGAAAACACTGCGCATACTGCATCTGAACGATATCCATTCTCATATGCTGCCGTATCCGTATGCCGAAGGCGCGTCTCAATATGGCGGTATGGCAAGAGCGGCAACGCTTATTAACAGTTTGCGCGACGAGAGTACGCTTGTTCTCAATGCGGGAGATATGCTCGTAGGAGACCTGATGTACGCTGCTGCATATGATCCGCCGGCTGCGCCAATTGTCGGCTACGCGGAATTCTTTATAGCGAACCTTATGGGATTCGATGCGTTCGCGGTCGGTAACCACGAATTTGATGCAACGCCGGCTATGTTTGCCGCAGTACTCAACCACCCGAACATCCGGGATAATTTGCCGCCTATCCTCTGTGCAAACATTCAGAATTTAGATGATGTGCCCGAACTTGCGGATATAATTAAACCGTATGTCATAGTAGAAAGAAACGGCGTGAATGTCGGTATTATTAGTTTTCTCACACCCGAAACGAACGCGATTGCAAATCCTGCTCCCCTTATAATTGACAACATATGGGAGGGGGACATCAACGATCTGACTTCTGTTACGCCCAAATCGATGTACCAGGATATGATAAACACTGTACGCGACGAAGGTGCGGATATTGTTATTGCACTGACCCATCTCGGTACAGGATTAGATGTACTGCTCGGTCAGTTATATTACGGCATTGATGTCATTATCGGCGGACATTCACATGCACCGCTTCCTCCGATAGAAATAACCTCTCCGACCGGACAGGAAGTTCCTTATGTGAGGGCGGGAGCGTATATGCATTGGCTTGGTTCATTCACCATAACCCTGGAGAATAACCAGATCGTCAATTATGAGTACGAAGCTATACCAATCCATGATGCCGAGGATGATCCGACAATTGCAGGTGCCGTGAATCAATTTAAAATGATGGTTGAAGAAAAATGGCCCGGGGCATATACAGACGTTGTCCGGGAAATACCGTTTTATATGGAGGGATTGAGTGAATCAGCCAGGGGGGTCGACAGAGCCGAAACCAATCTCGGTAACCTGATAACGGATGCAATGCGTGCTGCTACCGGCACACAGATCGCAATCGAAGCCGCTGGAGTCATACGGCAATCAATCCTTGCCGGAGCGAATACTGCCGCCGATATTTATCGGGTTGTATCACAGGGATTTAATCCGGCTACCGGCGCCAATAGTTTACCGCTTGTGACGGTATCCGTTCCGGCTTTCAATCTTGCCGGCGCACTTGAATATTCAGTCAGTACCGGCGGCACGTTCTTTTTCCAGGTGTCGGGTATATCCTTTGAATATAACTCAACAAGACCTTCCGGGGAAAAAGTTGACCCGGCAACCATCAGGATCAACGGCGAACCCATAAATTGGGGCGCATCATATACCGCGACGGTTAATCAATATGTAGCTGGATTCGGTGTCGCGTTAGGGTTTATTTCCGAGGCGGGCATACAGCCGACGGAACACCTGCTTTTCGATGCTCTCCTTGAGTATGTTACCACCACGGATATCAGTCAGTACGAAGAGACTGAAGGCAGAATTGTCGATACCGCCGATCCGGTCAATGTCCCGATTGCCGGCAGCGATTTGCCGACTCATTATTCATTACAACAAAATTATCCGAATCCCTTTAACCCGACAACAACCATTGTGTATTCGATCCCGAGCTCGGAAATGGTAACTTTGCGGGTATATAATATCCTGGGACAGGAAGTCGCAACGCTCGTCGATAAAGTCCAACAGTCCGGAACGTACATGTACACATTCGATTCGGCTCAACTTCCGAGCGGAATATATCTCTACCGTCTTCAGGCGGGAGATTACGTAGAAACGAAACGGATGTCGGTTATTAAATAACTACCGATACACCACCTCGAATCAATCCCGAAAAGCCGGGATTGATTCGAGGTATTGGAAAGTAAACGGGTCCGGATTCATCGAGAGTGTACCAAAAACCGGGGACGTGCTCTATAACATGAACAGAAATACATACAGCAAATATAGCGACACCGGCAGGCGTTTCTTTATCAAGAAATCACTTCTGGGAGTCGGATCGCTTTTTCTTGCACAATTTCTTTCGCTTGGTTGTTCACGCACACCATCGTCATTTGAATTATTCGACGGGGTGGAGTTCTTTTCCGACGACGAAATATATCTCCTGTCGTTGATTGCAAAGAGAATTATCCCGCTGGATGACGGGAATGAACACGATCTTCGCGATGTTTTAATCCGACTCGATCGCTTTTTTTTAGATGCATTTCCGGAAGACCAAACTGATTTCCGCCGGCTGCTCACCGTATTTAATAACCCTATTTTTATCTTTCTCTTCAGCGCGTCCTTCCGGTCATTCGATCGAATGCCGGAAGCCGAAAAAGATGAATACCTCCGGGGCTGGATGGTAAGCCGATGGGGATTCCGCAGAACCGCGTTTCAGGCACTGAAGCGCCTCATCATGAGTGTGCATTATACCCGGGATGAATCATGGGAGAGAATAGGATACGGCGGACCGCTTGTGTGATAATATGGAATACAAAAAGACAAAAAATATTACCGCCGATGTTTGCATCGTCGGATCGGGATGCGGTGGAGGAGTGTGTGCAAAGGTTCTTGCCGAAGCGGGAATGAAGGTTGTGCTTGTTGAAGAAGGCGGGTACTTTACAGCGGAAGATTTTAATCAGCGGGAGGATGATGTCTATCAAAAAATGTACCGCCATCGCGCCGGCCTCGCTACGGAGGATCTTTCTTTTACAATACTGACGGGTAAAACAGTCGGCGGAACAACCACGATCAACTGGACGACCTCGCTGCGGACTCCCCGGTTCGTGCTCGATCATTGGGCAAAGGATCTCCATCTCGAACAATATTCGTATGACGAACTTCTTCCGTATTTTGAAAAAGTCGAACGGTATCTCAACGTTCATCAGGAACCAGACGAACGCCATAATGAAAATAATCGAATAGTATATGACGGCGCCCGTGCGCTCGGGTATCACGCGGAATCGACCGGGAGAAATGTCGATGGGTGCATACAGTGCGGATATTGCGGACTGGGATGTGCGTATGATGTAAAACTCTCTGCAAATCTCACTTATATACCCGATGCGGAAAAAGCGGGAGCGCAAATTATTTCCCGTGCCCGTGCTGAAAACATTTCCGTGAACGGTGTACGGAAAACAGTTGAAGGATATCTTCTCGAAGAACAATCCGACACAGTGGTCGGATCGTTCAAAATCGATGCACCGATCGTCATAGTCGCCGGTAGCGCAATCCATACGCCGGTCTTATTATTAAAATCAAAGCTTGCTAATGGAAACCGAAAAGTCGGCTCTACGCTTACCCTCCACCCGACCACTGCGGTTCTTGGAGTATTCGACCGTATAATCGATCCGGGTTACGGTATACCTCAATCTGCGGTGTGCGATGAATTTATGAATTACCGGAACGATCGCGGGGGGTACTGGATCGAAGCGGTTCCGGTGCATCCGGCCCTGGCAGCAATGTCACTTCCTGAATTCGGAGAAAAACATCGCAGCGTGATGGAACGATACCGTAATCTGGGCGCATCAATTGTCCTTGTAAAGGATACGGATTCGTTCGGCAGCGTAAAAATTAATCAGTTCGGCCGGCCGATAATTAATTACACACTTGGGGACCGTGATCGTCAATATGTGCGTGAGGGATTGGATACCGCCGCGCGTATTCAATTTGCGGCCGGTGCACGGGAAGTGGGTACATTACACGCGAGAAAGACCATTTTCGGATCGCCGGATGAAATACAGCGTAAACTCTCAACGGCGAGATACGGGCCGAATGAGATTGTGATGTACAGCGCGCACCCTTTGAGTAGTTGCAGGATGGGAGTAAATCCCCGAACCTCCGTCGTCGGACCCGACGGGGAATCGCATGAGGTGTCCGGTTTGTTTATTTGCGACGGGAGTATTATACCGACATCGTTGGGCGTTAACCCGCAGCTCACGATATTCGCAGTGGCGGAGCGGATAGCGGAGGGTATCGTGGGGAAGTTCTGAAAAGATTAATTCTCCCACAGATATATGTCCCACAGATGGTTTTATTGAGATTTTTATATAAATTCTCCCACAGATATGAGTCCCACAGATGTTTTTGTTGGGTTTTATATGTAAATTCTCCCACAGATATGAGTCCCACAGATGTTTTTGTTGGGTTTTTATATAAATTCTCCCACAGATAAGAGTCCCACAGATGTTTTGTTGGGTTTTTATATAAATTCTCCCACAGATTTTTTTGTTGACTCTTTTTAATTGATTCTTCCATAGATTTCTATACCATAATAAAGGAGGTAGGATGGAAAAACGGGGAAATTATTTATACGAGGAATTGACGTATAAGATAATTGGTTGTGCATATGATTCATTTGAAGAGTTGGGAGTTGGATTTGACGAAGTGCGATACCATAAAGTTTTTCATGAATGTTTGCAACGTGAGGCTTTAAATGCGAGGTATAAGGTTCCGTTGAACTTATATTATCGAAATAAAATAATAGCTAATTTTGAAATCGATGAAATTGTCGATGATAAAGTGATCGTTGAGATAAAATGCATTCAGACCGATTTCATTCCGGAGAATTATGCTCAAGTAATGACGTACCTAAAAACAAGCAAATTAAGGCTTGGTCTACTCATCAATTTCGGACTCCATAAAGTATATCTGAAGCGAATTATATTTGATGAACAAAGAAAGAGTGATTTTGAGAATTGGAATGATAATTATTTTCGGAATACAAGTGTACAGCATATAGTAGAATCCGTAGTCGGATCGGTTCGTAGAGTTGATGAAGAAATCGGTGTCGCATACCATGATAAAGTCTACAAATCGGCGTTGGCCGTAGAGTTTAGAGAAAAATCGATCCCTTATGATGATACTGTTCGTGTTGAAACACATCACAACGATATACAATTCAGACCATTCAAAATCGATTATTGGCTGATTCATGATTCACTTCTCTTTGGTGTTCTTGCTGCTCAGGGACGACCACGCACTTATGATCTTTATCGTATGCGTTCATATCTTAAAATGTTGAAAATTACTCACGGTCTTATTGCTTGCTGGACAACAAGAAATCTTCAACTATACGGAATTCTCGAACAATAGTCCAATAACAAATAAAATACACCAAGTTTAACTTAACCGGTGTGATTCCTGTTTATAGGTAATATAATAAAATC
>SLQE01000368.1 GCA_007131635.1 Bacteroidota bacterium
AACTAAGTATCCCTTATAATAGTGGATAGGAATGATTCAGGTTTTTCACAAGGACTACATTGAAGTATGTATAGAAGATTTATTATTGCTGTTCAGGAGGAAACAATGAAGAAGAGAAGAGTCAGGTTACACACGATTGCCTTATTTTTCTTTTTACTCGGTATTATTCTGCATTCTACAGTTGTATTGTACGGCCAGGATACGAGACGCGACCGTGGTTTGTTTGACCGCCGAGTCGAGCAGGAGAGGGAACGAACAACGACAGATCTGACGTTTCCCGCTCTCGGTGAAGTGGTCGATTCGAGAGAGTATATCATGGGCCCATTTGATATCCTGAGTGTCAATATCTGGGTAGACCCGCCGTTGAGCTTTACCATTCCCGTTACACCGGAAGGCACCGTCATCGTGCCGACAGTCGGTGAGTTCAGAGTTGCCGGCTCAACACTGGATGAGGCGAAAAAGAATATTGTGTCCGGTATTAAGGAATATTATTTAGTCGGTAATCCGACCGTAACGCTTTTAAGACCGAGACAGGTTGCCGTAACCGTTACGGGAAATGTAAGGAACCCCGGCACCTATGTTTTACACGCTACCGACAGAGTAGAAACCGCAATCGAAAGAGCGAACCGCGAAGAGAGAGACATCAATTCTGTGTTAGAGATCGATGGTTCAACACGTAATATTATGGTAACCCGTCGGGGAGAATCCGCAATAAGAGCGGATATTCAAATGTATTATGCCACGAAAAATAATGCATTAAATCCATTTTTGATAGAAGGCGACATAATCTTTGTGCCTCAGTTTGAGAAAAACAGAGACGGAAGAGGCGGAGGGAACGTCATCGGAGTATACGGTGGAGTGAAAGCACCAGACCAGTATGAGTTTGTTCCGGGTGATAGCCTGCTCGATGCAATCCGGATCGCCTTCGGATTTACGGGAAAAGCTATACGCGATAGTGTAATACACTCCCGTTTGAGTACCGACGGATCGGAAATTTTCAATCAAAATGTAAATGTACCCACCATTGAAGCGGGGCTCATTCCGGATATTCCCCTTCAGCCGGGAGACCGGATTATTGTCAAGGAGATGTTCGACAGGCGTGAGGATTACAGGGTCAGAGTGGACGGTGAGGTCGTTCGCCCCGGAGTATATCCGATTACGCGCGACAGAACGCGTCTGTCCGAGATTATTGAAATGGCGGGAGGGTTTACCGATCTTGCGTCGCTGCATAACGCAGAAGTACGACGCCGGTCGGTATCACAAAGAGAGATAGAGCTGGAACGTCTGCTGAGTCAGAGAGGCGGTGTCTCGGATTACGATAGCACATATTATTATTTAGAAACCGAATTACGTATTGAACGAGAGTTGGTAAATGTTAATTTCCCGAAGTTGTTTGACAATAATGACCGGTCGCAGGATATATTTTTAAGATCGGGAGATATAATAATTATTCCCTCGGATCGAAAAACTATATACGTATACGGACAGGTCGCCCTGCCGGGTAACGTCCCGTTTGTCGAAGGACGCTCATTTAATTACTATGTCCAGAATGCTGGCGGATTCACAGACCGTGCCCGGAAACGGGATCTTATGGTAATCAAACGATCAACGGGACAATGGTTAAAACCACAAGAGACGGTGATCGAAGACGGGGACTATGTCTGGGTTCCCAAAAAAGTAGAACGTACGTTTGAAGACTATTTAAGGATAACCAGTCAGGCGGCCTCCGTACTCGGAGTCGCGGTAAGTCTGTTTCTCCTGGTACTGCAAATTTCAAATTAATCACTATCAGTTCGGATAATGAATATGGATGATAATAAGAATAGTAAGGATGGCATGTTGTTTTACATTCATCTGCTCTTGAAGTGGCGATGGTTTATAGTCATCAATTTTTTAGTAGTTGTGCTCGTCACATACGGCATTACATTGTTGCTGCCGAAATGGTATTATAGTGAATCGGTAGTATTGCCGCCCCGCGATAAAGGCGCGGGTTCACTGATGGGTATGGGAAACATTGCCCGTATGGTCGGATTGGGCGGTCCCGCGGGCTTGTTGGGTCATCAGGAATTATTTAGTTATATGTCAATCCTGAAGAGCAGAGTCGTTCAGGAACAGATTATCAATGAGTTCAACCTTCATGAAGTATACAAAATCGATGATGATTTGATGGAAGATGCGCTGAAAGAATTCAGAAGCAATCTTAAAATCAATATTGACGAAGAGGGTGCACTTGTCATCGGTATATACGATAAAGACCCTGTACGTGCTGCGGATATGACAAACAGGTTGGTAGAACTCCTTCATGATCAGCATGTTGAGCTCGGTGTGTACGAGGCACAATCGAGACGAATATTTTTAGAACGCCGCCTGGACCAGAATAAAGTTGAGCTTACCGAACTGGAGGAACGATTGCATGAGTTTCAGTCAAATCATGGTCTCATCGTGCTGCCTGATGAAACCGAGAAAGGTATTGCGGCCGTTGCCGAAATATATGCAATGCAGGCGATGAAAGAAATGGAGGTCGAAGTTTTGAGAGAAACGATGGGAGCTGATAATCCGATGTTCAGAAGGTCACAAATCGAACTGGGAGCGATCAACAGAAGGTTACAAAATGTACCCGACCAGATGATTGAATCGATCCGTTTATTACGCGATTTTTTCATCCAGCAAAAAATATTTGAATTGCTCATGCCGCTCCTCGAAGAGGCACGGCTTGAGGAACTTCGGGATACACCGACTGTTCTTGTGCTGGATTATGCCGTTCCTGCCGAGGAAAAATCGAGACCAAAACGGTTGCTCATTACCATTGCTATGGGAATTGTGAGTTTAATGGTCAGCATCGGGTATGTTGTTTCTTCCGATCGCGTAGAATCTATAAAAGCGTCGGATCCCGAAAAATACAAAACCATCGAAGAAATAGGCAGAATTATCAGAAAGCCGTTTATACGAACATAATGCAACAATCTGTATCACATATTTTTCATCCACCCGATAATGCATTCATGCCATGGTGGTATATTCTACCTCTCTATGCAATCATTCTCGGTGGTATTCTTTTTTTACATCATTCGATATCTCCGTTACTAATCGTTGCGGGGATGATACTCTTTTTTCTTACTGTGTATTTCCCTGAAATACCGCTCGTTGCATTCGTATTCATAGGCGTTACCAAACCATGGATAGATGAAAATATTGCGATATTTCAAACCATAGATTACACCGTTTTCCTTGCGCTTTATATTTGCCTGTTGATATTTGTTACCCTTGTCCGCCGGCAAACGTACTTGTTGCCGTCGTTCTCGCATTTTCTTCCGTTACTATTCATTTTCTCGGTAATGTTGTTTATCGGGATCATATATTCATCTGCACCTTCATACGGGTTTGAAAAAGCTACCCGTTTTTTTCTTTTTAATATCCTCCTTTTTCTTGCTACCATAGTAATTGTAAAAGAGATAAGGGATATTGTGCGTATTTTAGGGATTATTGTGGGGCTTTCGTTTATATTCGCCGGCATAATGTTCTATGAGGGCATCCAAAGTCTGCTTGGAGGCGATGTAATTGGTGTGATAGTACGTATGACGATACTCGGCGCCAATCCGATATCCTCCGCACGAATATTCTCTCTGGCGTTTTTGATTGTGCTGATCGCGGCCTACTATGCGAGCCGTAAGAGTAATCAAATTATCCTTTATTCGCTATCGGCTTATTTTCTTGTTGCATTGATTGTAACGAACACAAGAGGACCTCTTCTCAGCACAATTGCAGCGGTATTTGTATTTGCTTTACTTCTATCGAATATGAAATATAAAACACTGGCAATCTATTTCGGTTTATTTATTGCTGCTATTGTATCGGCCTTATTGTTTTTACCTGATTTTGTCACAAGCCGTTACGAAGCATTGGTGGCGGCGGGTGCTGCACAACAAACCATATACGGCGGAGAGGTCGATACCGTCGGTTCAAGATTGATGATGTGGTCGATGGCATTTTCAGGTGCATTTGAATCGGTATGGACTTTCTTGTTCGGGCACGGAACCGGGAGTTTTGCTTCGCACTTTCATTTTAGCGATATACGATGGTATCCGCACAACATTTTTGCGGAAGTAATATATGAACTTGGTATTATCGGGTTGGTAATTATAGTATTGCACCTCGGGCAGATAACCGGATATAGCAGTTTAATCTGGAAAAAAACGAGTCACATCGGGGATTTGCGTCTCATTGCGGCGATAATTCTTGTCATCACTATTGGATCTTTTATGGCATCTCTGGTGAGCGGCGATTTAACCGATAATCGCTATTTATGGTTTCAATTCGGATTGATCGTGGCATTTTGGCGAGTAATTGATAATCGATCAAAGGCTAGTACGTATTGAGCATCGATAGATATCCAAAAGAACGGGATTCCGTCGGGAAGAGTATAGTATTTACGTATTTCTTCTCGGTTTTATCAGCTATTACCGGTTTCTTGATTGTTGTAATATTTTCATGGTTATTGTCTCCCGAAGAATGGGGGGCATTTACCGTCGCAAAACGTACGGGTACATTGATAGCAACTATTGCGGTGCTCGGTATTCCCGTTGCCATAAGCCGTTATATTCCGATGGAGCGGGCAAGGCGATCTGTACATGCCTCCTATTACGGTTCCAATGCCGTTTATATTGTGGTGATTTCGACATTGAGTGCGGCTATTGTATGGTTGCTCGGATTGTCGGTCATCCCGCGTTCATTCTTGGGCGACGGAGCGTTGTTGCTGCCGCTTTTTGCTGCTACCTTGTTTTTTGGTGCCCTGATATGGCAGTATTTTCTTACGAGCTTTTTGCGAGCTGAGGGTTACATCAGGCGTTATAATCTGATGATTCTGACGGGTCAATTGCTGCAGCTTGTATTCGGATGTGCAGCAATTGTTTTTTTTGGTCGGGTTGCTACGTATGCAATTGCGGGGGCGTCGGTCGGTATCTTCGGCGTTGTTCTTATTTCATTCTTATTGTTAAGAAATCTCGGGATTCTACTCTTTCGAAAAGAATATCTAAAAAGAGGTATTCAACGGGAGATTATCTCGTACGGTTTACCGCGGATGGGTATGGGCATTTTGGATATTCTTCTGCTCGGTTTTTCAATGCTCTTGCTCGGTTTTACCGGTAATACATTTGAAGCGGGATTATTTGCAATCGCCCTTCAATTTGTTGCAATAATAGTGTTAATTTTTCAACCGATTGCCATTGTTATGCTGCCCGAATTTTCAAAATTACACGGGATGGAGGATAGCGAGAATATAGAAAATAAAATCCAGGTGTTAATTCAAGGGTGGCTGTATATTATACTATTCATACTAATAATGGTGTTGGTATTTATAGAACCTGTTTTCCGGTACATTTTTAAAGCCGATTATATAGATGCAATGGATTATATTAAAATATTACTGGTAGGTATTATACCGTTTTCTTTTTATTTAACCACCTATAGTTATATAAATGCAGTTCTGAAAAAACCTGTTGTACTGTATTTCATGTTGTTTGGCCTTTTTGTGAATATTGGAGTATTTGTGCTGCTTGTCCCGCGTTTCGGCGGCGACGGTGCGGCGATTGCAACAACCGCCGGGATGATGGCAGTCGGTATATGTATGGTTGTGCTCCTGTTAAAATTTCAATCGCGGGCATTTCATGCGACTTCAATGTTCGATTTAGTGATTTGTTTTATTCCTCTTGCAGGTTTATTGACAGCGAGCTTATTCATTACTCATATAGTAATCTTGCTCGCTGTTACGGGATTATTCGTGAGTACGTATGTATACTTGTTGAAGAAAAGAAAAGTTTCCTGGTTTACTATTATTGAAAATAATTACCTGAGGAAAAAAGTACCAATAAATGATTTAATATAAAAAATATGTAAACTATGTTATGAAGCTGGATCAAAAACCAATAGTGATGTTCACGACGATGCATACGGCGAATGATCATCGCATATATTACAAGGAAGCACGTTCGCTCAATAAAAAATATCCGGTGGTTGTCGTTGCTCCGCTCAGAAATAATGGACGGGTGACCGATATGCCTCATAAACGGATCAGTTATATTCCGAACAGGCTTCTTCGTTTTATCACAAATATTCGTCATATACCGACTCTTTGGAAAATGAAACCTCGCGTCGTGCATATACACGATCCTGAGTTGTTGCCGATAGCGTTGCTTATTAAAATAATTACACGGGCGAAAATTATCTATGATGCACACGAAAACCAGCATCTTGATATTCTTCAAAAGGATTGGCTGGCGGCTCCTGTTCGGAAAATTATATTAACGATATATAGAGCACTGGAATACATCGTATTGAAGAACTCCGACGGTATAATTCTGGCTGAAGATTCATTTATTCATACCTATAAAAATTATAAGAATGTTGAAATTATCAGAAATTACCCGATTGTCGATGTACCGTATAAATCTGATGAAGCGGTGCCAGTATCACCAGATATAATACGATTGGGGTATATAGGTTCCGTACAACGAATACGCGGTGCGCTTGAAATGCTGCACGCCGTCGCCA
>SLQE01000340.1 GCA_007131635.1 Bacteroidota bacterium
ACATGGATTCCGGCGTCGGCGGCTCGATGCTGAACTGCAAGGGTGTCTACGGTGCCGACAATAATAACTCCTATTTTCAGCGCGAACCGGGATTAAATTTAGTGTATGCCTGGGATAACGACGGCGTTGGACATGATCTTCGAAGCAATTGCAGTCCGACCGGATATCTCGGATATGCATACCTCGAAACACCCGGAAATCCATTTGACGGAATCGATAACGACGGCGACGGGGTTACCGATGAGCGCAGAGACAGCGGTCCCGGCATTTTAATTGAAGGACAGGAGAACATACGCGCGTACGTAGTGGCGAATTACGACCTGGCAAAATTCGAAGCCTTTTACGGGCCGCTTGAAGAGCGACCGGCATTTCGCGCGGGGAGATGGTGGACCGGTGATGAGGATATGGACTGGATTGCAGAGTTGCACGATACGGGTGTAGACGGAATATTCGGAACAGACTCGGAAGGCGAAGGAGACGGCATGCCTACTGCAGGCGAACCAAACTTCGATCAAACCGATATAAATGAATCCGATCAGATCGGATTGACCGGATTTAAAATAAACAGGATCGTGGCGGGAAGGGGAAATCCCGATACAGAGGTTGAAAATCTTGTATTCTATAATGACGGACGTGACTGGCCCAGGAGATTGTACGAACAGTTCTCAGCTGAAAATCCCGAAGATGCCTTTGATCCACCGCTTGTCATGAATTATAATATCGGGTTTTTATTTGCGTCGGGACCTTTTATTCTACAGGCCGGTAACACCGAACGATTCAGTCTTGCTCTCGGTTACGGGAGTGATTTACAGGAACTCCGAAATAATGTACGCATTGTTCAGCAAATTTATAACGCAAATTACCAGTTTGCCGTCCCGCCTCCGATGCCGACCTTGTGGGCAGAAGCGGGAGACGGATATGTCCGGCTGAGCTGGGATGACGTTGCGGAAAAAGGCATCGATCCGGTAGTCGGTATAAATAATTTTCAGGGATATAAGGTTTACCGCTCGACCGACCCGCTTTTCCTCGACCCGCGTGTCATCACCACTGCCCGGGGTACCGGTCCGATAGGACACGGCAGACCTCTCGTTCAGTACGATCTGGAAAACGGAATAACCGGTTATTCAAGCATAACAATCGAAGGCGTGGCTTTTTACCTCGGAGAGGATACCGGCATAACGCATACCTTTATTGATACGACGGTTACCAACGGTCAACAGTATTATTATGCTGTAACTGCATATGACTACGGATCGGAGGAGCATGGGTTCTATCCTTCGGAAAATTCGATTTCTGTATCGCGCACTGCGCGTGGCGGTGTTATATTGCCGCAGAATGTGGTGTCTGTGAGACCCAATCCGAAAGTGGTTGGTTATAACCCTCCGGAAATCGCCGATCTAACCCGTGTCTCGGGTGACGGTGTCGGAAGCTTGGATTTACAGGTTGTCAATGCAGGTCAGATACCCGACGGACATTCGTTTACGCTAAAATTTATGACACACATGTCCGATCATATACGAGCTGATTTTTATCGTCTGATAAATGAAACTACCGGTGAGATAATAATAGATCAGGGAACCGATCTCGGCGGTGAGGGTATAGGTCAGGTCGGAAGCGGACTGCTGCCTGTTATCAATACGGCGGAAACCGTTGAGGTGGATGAAGAGCGAACAGGTTTTATATCGGGAAGCAGGTCTAATCTGAATTATAAAACCGAATACCAATTTGTATTACCGATCAATCAAAGCCGTCCGAATTATCCGAACGATATCTCTGTAGTGTTCAGCGATGAATTTATAGATACATCGGTGGCCGGTATCGGGGTCCCGGCAATCCCCGTTAAATTCCGGATATATGCCCATACCGAAGACGGAGATAAGCGGTTGCGATTCAGGTTCCGGGATGTGAACGGAGACCGCACGTTGAGTGAGCCGGGTGAATATATCGACGTTATAACTTATACCGAAGATGAACCGACCCGACCGCGTGTGACCTGGAGAATTACGGTGGATCCCGAAAATCCCACACAGGGAAACAGCGTGATCGTACCGGGTGACGGAGATGTGTATAAAGTCTTTCTGAATAAGCCGTTCGGCGAGGGCGATGTTTTTGAATTTGTAACATACGGAGAGCGCATAGAAGATCTGACAAAAGATAGTATGAAAAATAATCCCCCGTATGTCGTTCCAAATCCCTACGTCGGATTTGCTACCTTCGAACCTGAGCGGTTTGCGGTCTCAGGCAGAGGCGAACGAAGAATCGAGTTCAGGAATCTGCCCGCGTCAAGTATAGTCAGGATATACACTGTCTCAGGCCAGCTCGTACAAACACTTTCCCATGAGGGATCGAATGAGGGATATGTTGCATGGAATCTCAGGACGAAAGATAATCTCGACGTGGCACCTGGTCTCTACATCTTTCACGTCGAGGCCGATACTATTGACAGTTATACCGGAAAATTTGCAATAATTAAATGAGAGAGATCAAGTGTATGAACGGAATAAGAATTTTTCAAACCGATAAGAGCATCCTGAGAAAATCCGGACGTTTCATTTTACCGGTGATAGTATTGTTCCTGGTATTGAATGCTTCAGTATTTTCTCAGACTAAAACCGGCACAACGATCGGTCAGTTTCTTCTTATCGAACCAAGTGCGCGGGTCGCCGGCATGGGAAACGCCGGAGTGACGTCATATACCGAAGCGATTTCGGCTTATTACAATCCGGCAGCGCTCGGTAAATTATTCAAGTCCGATGTACAGTTTACGCATAACCAGTGGCTGGCCGGTATTCGCTACGATTACGCTACGCTGGCTGTTAAAGTCGATGAATCGAACACTCTATCCCTGAGTTTTACATCGCTGTATTCCGGGGAAATAGACGTGCGCACAGTCGAACAGCCGCTCGGGACGGGTGAGCGATATACGGTTACGAATATTGCGCTCGGCATCGGATACGGCAGGAGACTGAGCGACCGGTTTTCGCTCGGGTTACAGCTCAACTATATACAGGAAACCATCTGGAGAAGTTCGATATCGACCTTCGCGATAAACATAGGCACGTTGTATAGAATATCGGAAGACGGACTGCATATCGGCGCAAGTATATCAAACTATGGTATGCCGGCGCGGTATTCCGGAAGTGATCTGCGTGTTCGCTATAATCACAATCCCGATCTGCACGGGATTATTGACAATATCCCGGCAGATATAAAAACCGATGGTTTTCCGCTTCCGATTGTCTTCCGTGTCGGAATCGGTTATCCGGTGAGGGTCGGAATGAATAACCAGGTATTTATTTCAGTGGATGCGTATCACCCGAACGATAATACGGAAAGTATCAGCTTCGGTGCGGAGTGGAGATTCAGAAATATAATCTTTTTACGAAGCGGCTATCAGAGGTTATTCGAGGAAGATTCGGAGGTGGGACTGACACTCGGCTTCGGATTACAATATGAATTATTCGATTACGATTTGCGCTTTGACTATGCATGGGCCGATCACGGAAGATTGGGCGCCAGTCAGCGCTTTACAGTAAGTTTTGCATTTTAACATATAAATCTAAAAAGGTACCTATTTGAACGATTATAAAAATAAGTATGGATACTTTTCGAAAATAGCAAGTGAATATGTTATTACTAATCCGAAAACACCGCGACCGTGGGTGAATGTTATCAGCAACGGCGATTACGGACTTATCATTTCCCAGACGGGGAGCGGCTACAGCTGGAGGACACACGCACAGTTGAATCGTATCACACGCTGGGAGCAGGATCTTATAAAAGATGAATGGGGAAAGTATATCTATATCAGGGATGCGGACACCGGGAAGTTCTGGTCTGCTGGGTGGAAACCCGTCTGTGCCGAACCGAAACGATATGTTTGCAGGCACGGCATTGGGTACACGGTCATTGAATCGCTTACGAACGGTATCGAATCCGAATTAACCGTTTTTATACCGAACGATGAACCGCTTGAGGTTTGGAAATTAAGATTAAAGAATACGACAAAAAAAGACCGAAAACTGGAAATATTCACCTATATGGAATGGTGTCTCGGTGCAGCCCCCGACTGGCATCGTGAATTTCATAAGTCGTTTACAGAGACACTATATGATAACGATAGCAACGCCATTTTTGCGAAAAAGCGGCTCTGGGAAGTGCCCTCCGATAACGGTCACTGGAATAAAAACTGGGAATACCTCGCTTTTCATTCTTCAAGTATAAAACCCGCATCATACGATGGCGATAAAGAGAGTTTCCTCGGTATGTACGGTTCACCGATAAAACCGTATGCATTAACGAGCGGCAAACTCGGAAAACGAACAGGAAATTGGTTCGATCCCGTTGCGAGTTTAAAGGTTAAAGTCAATCTGAAATCTTCTAAAGAGAATACTGTTGTGTTTACCCTCGGAGCTGCACGATCACAGGATGAAGCCGTTCAGCTGATAAAAAAATATAAGAGACCAAAAGAAGCGGATGATTCATTATCTCTTGTGACAAAAAAATGGGCATCGCTTTTAGATACCGTTGAAGTGGAGACACCCGACACGTCGATGAATCTCATGTTGAATACCTGGCTGAAATATCAGGCGATAGTCGGAAGGATGTGGGGGAGAACAGGGTATTACCAGACGGGAGGTGCATATGGTTACCGGGATCAGTTGCAGGACAGTCAGATATTCTTACCGATCGATGCCCGGCAAACCCGAAAGCAAATTACACTACACGCGCGCCATCAGTTTAAAGACGGGACCGTTTATCATTGGTGGCATCCGATTAGTGAAGTCGGTCTGCCGACAGAAATGACCGACGATTTGCTGTGGTTGCCTTTTGTTATTCAAAGTTATTTGAAAGAAACAAACGATGACAGTATCCTTTCAGATATGGAACCGTTTATTGATGATACAAATAAAGCGACCATATACGATCATTGTGTCCGTGCAATCGATAAGGTACTCTCCCGGTTTAGTGTCCGGGGCTTGCCGTTGATCGGTGCCGGTGATTGGAACGACGGCTTAAGCGCCGTCGGCTTAAACATGAAAGGCGAGTCGGTATGGCTCGGTCATTTTCTTTACGATATACTTACAGGTTTTATCGAAATCGCCGTGCAGGCCGGAGATGAAGACAGAGCAGGGGTGTATACCCGCCGGGCCCAAGATCTGAAAATGAACCTTAATACAACCGGATGGGACGGGGAATGGTATTATCGTGCCACCAAAGATAACGGCGAAAAGTTAGGGAGCCGGGAGAACACCGAGGGCAAAATCTATCTTAACGCTCAAACATGGGCAGTAATTGCCGGTGTGGCGGAGGAGCAGCGGGCACATCACGTGATGGATATGGTAGAGGAGTATCTCGAAAGCGACGTCGGACCGTTGCTACTGTCTCCGGCCTATTCATCACCCGATCCGGAGATAGGGTATTTGACGAGATACAGTCCGTCAATGCGTGAAAACGGCGGCGTATATACACACGCTGCGACCTGGGCAGTCATCGCCGCCGCAAAATTAAAACGAAATGAAAGCGCATACAGATTCTTCAGTAAAATAAATCCCATTCATCGAAGCAAGGATCCCGATAAGAATTTCGGTGAACCGTACGTGACACCCGGAAATATCGAAGGTCCTGAATCCCGTTTTTACGGACGGAGCGGATGGACGTGGTACACGGGCTCGGCTGCGTGGCTGTTCAAAGCAGGATTAGAGTGGATACTCGGTGTCAGACCAACCGAAGAAGGACTGATTATAGATCCATGCATACCGGCGTCATGGAAAGGATTTACCGTCCGCCGCAGATTTCGCGGTGCAGATTATCTGATCAAAGTGAAAAATCCCGATCGTATCGGCAGCGGTGTAAAAGAAATAATTCTCAATGGTGAAAAACTGAATACCCATACGTCGGAAAACGAAACAGTACTACCGGTACAGAGCGAGGGAACCGTTAATCGTGTCGAAGTAACTATGGGGGTGAAGTAGATGAGGTTTATGTTCTTAAAAATATTGTGTATTGTCGTAATCGGTATCGTACCATTGGTGGTTGCACCGGCGTATAGTGACCGGGGCGAGAGTCTCCCGGTGATGATGAACGATCCCGGGGAAATGACCGATGATGAATTCCTGGATATGGTGCAAAAACTCGCCTTCGATTTCTTCTGGAAAGAAGCAAACCCGGCGAACGGACTGATCCGTGACCGGAGTACATCATGGTCGCCGAGCAGTATTGCTTCCGTGGGATTTGGTTTAACGGCTATCGGTATCGGTATCGAACGCGGATGGATATCGAGAGAACAGGGTCGTGAAAGAATGCTGAACACATTGGAAACATTCTGGACAAAACCGCAGAGCCGAAACGCCCAGGGATATATTGGGTATAACGGATTTTTTTATCACTTCATCGATATGAATACCGCACAGCGGGTGTGGGATTCCGAATTATCTTCAATCGATACCGCATTGCTGCTTGCCGGCATCCTCTATGCACGGGAATATTTTATCGGTGAAGACGAAGATGAACAGGAGATACGTGCTCTCGC
>SLQE01000036.1 GCA_007131635.1 Bacteroidota bacterium
ATGATTCTTTCGCGTTTGCGGCAAGATCTTCAATCGCCTGAAAGAAATGCGGTACCGGCTCCACATAACTGTGCGGATAGCTGCATACCGGTCCGCCGGTATATGATTGTTTTCCATAGAGAAGATTGTCGTGGCGGAGCTGTGCCCATGATGCCAATTGTGTCGTCATGGTTTTATGCGTCCACGCCTCCGTTTGCATGAACCGGGGAAGCGGTGTCCTGTCATCCGGAGGATTGAGCCGGCGGATTGCGTTTAACCAAAGGTTGAAAAACGACGTTTGCCAGTAGTCGGTTTCATAGGAATCTATCAGATAACGAAGCGCGGCGAGATTCGGTGCATAGTTGTAATGATGCAATTCATCCTCCAGAACGGATAGTGCATCATTATTTCCCAGTGCAAAGAGCACGTCGGCGCTCTTCGGCAGCATCCGGTTCGGGTTCATTACTTTATCGTACACCACGTTGCCCATAACGAAAGAATCGATTATGAATCTCTGACCTAACAGCATGAATGCCGCTGCCGGCTGAATTTTTTCCGGTGAAAAAGGATCGGTTTTTAAAATCTGAGAAAGTATTCTCTGCCGGGCATACGGTTCGTCTTCCAGAATTTGTCTGAACGTACGATAGATTCCCATATCAACGAACGAGGCAGCGTTATCAAAACCTGCCTGCCGTTTTAAGATATCAAGATGATTTGTCTGTACGTTATCCGATTCACCGACGAGGAAGGAGAGGATCTCATTGATATCACCCAGTGCCTGCCGGTTATCTTCCCGCTGCAGTGCTTCATGTATAAGATACGCTCCGGTTGTCTGGCGTCTGCCGATCTCATCTTTTTCTTCCTGAGACATCGAACTATACGGATCTGCATCGGGAACGATAAGATAGAATTCCGTTCTGCCAAGCCACATCATCGCTTTAAAATATCTGGTAAGCTCGGCGCTTTGGGTGTAGTGTCCCCGCGGGGTGAACTGGCTGAAATCGATCGTTCTCGGCACGGTTGCGGGAGCGAACAGCGGATACGATTCTACGCCCTCATCATCGATCATCCGCATGAGGGTTTTTACTTCGGCAGTATTCTCATCAAAATATGGCGTGACAGACTCGCCGAGAAGCAACCGGGGAATCGTGAGGTAAAGATCGATATCCATCAGACTTGTTTTCATACCGGACTCGGATGCATAGTTATCTGCAAGCAGAGGTAATGTACCGTGTAATCCCTCAAGCAAATAAGCCAGCCGCGGTAACAATACCTGTGTTTCGAGCATTATAAGGATTTCACTGTACGACATATGCAGTGCGTGCAGGATAGCATCGCTCGAAATGTACACCGGGAGATCGCGCTTGTAAATCGTGAAGAATGCCTCACCGAAGCTTTCATAACGGACACGGTCGGATACCACAAAACTATGCTTTTCCAACAGCTCGATTTCGGAATCATTCAAAGCATAATATCGTTGGATAGAATCTGCGTACAACGCATCTTTAAAATAATTCGGAGCTGCAGCCAGGAATTCTGCGGACGGGTGCATTTCTCTGACACCGCTAAAAGTTATATTTTTATGCTGCTCGAGAAATGACTGGTATTCCTGTAAAATAAGTTCCTGCGAGCTTTGCGCGGAAAGCTGGAGATGAAAAACAACCAGGAGGATTGTGAGCGAAGCTGTAATCAGTTGTTTCATAAATTTATACCTTATGAAGAATAAAGAATCCGTCAATGAAAAAATCTGCTTCAAGCCCTAACCAGGGCGCTTTCTTTTCATGTATCATCTTTGCCAGCTCGCTGAGCGCAGATATTATTTTCGCCAGTTTCATAACAACGGGGTCGGTTTCTTTAAGCTCGTAGAGTGTGCATCCGTAGATGGAAACGACTTTCGATTCCCCTTCGTAATACACCGTTATCTCATATAGAACTGCGTGAATGCAGACCGTGCCCTCGAACGATTCGGGGAAGGTATGAAATTCATCAAACAGCACGAGCAGTTCATCGCGCTCATCGGGAGAAAGTTGATAGCGGAGTTCCGGTGTGGTCATTTCGTTTGTTGCGAGACCATCTCTGGTGATCGACAGCTTTTCGAGGACGCCTCCCCCCCATCCCCCCGATGCAATATATTGGATGTGCGTTTCTCCCTCAAGCTTTGAAGAGGCTTCGGGATTAATTATATCACAGCCAGTCGCGACGAAAGCCGCTATTAAGAAGATTAAAATATACCGGATTGATTTCATAATAGTACTATGAACTTATCATAAACGGATTCGACACGCGTTGATCGAGCGGCAATAATTCATATGTTTCTTTTTTACTGTGGATTTTAACTCTAAACCGATACAGACCGGGTCCATCTATAATTTCCGCCGTAAGCTGTAATGGGACACCGGGATAGGTTTCACCGGGTTCAATAGCGTGCCACCACGGTCCTATTCCGATCCAACCATACCAGGTTCCCAGATTTACCCACTGAGTATGTACTTGCTTTTCCAGCGTAATATAAGGTCCGGGAAACAAGCGATATACCGGTACACCGGAGCGATTTTTAATGTTAAATCGCACTTCCTCTCCGATATCATTGAGACTATATTGAATCCTTTCGGTCTCGATCTCCAGCGAGTATTGTGTATCCTCCGGTTCCAGTACATAGCATCCCGGAATAAATACAACAAAACCAAAAAAGATGCCGATGATTACCGGGAATAAAGTATTTATTGATGGTATTTTCAGCATTTATATATCCAATCCAACATTTTAGGTGGAGGCCACTCTATGAGGCGAACACAACGACAAAAAGCAACGATAGCGATTGAGCTGTTGACGCAAATAGTTAGCTGGCGTTAGTCATTACCCAATTTTATCCATCTCTGAAATCATTATTCGCTCCATGTGCAAGGTTCTAATTCGCAAATTCGTGTTAAATCAAAATCGAATTTTTTGTTTTGAACATCAGTATTACTAACTTTTATAAAATGACCAGGAAAAACAATTACACGACCACCAAAAGCTGAACCATATTCTGTGACATATATATTGACAGAATTCATATAAGCAAGAACAGAATCTATTTCAATTGAATAACTGTTGTTTGGTTTCCCACTAGTAAACACTCCTATTACTAAAGAATCAGAATAATTTATGTCAAACAACTTATGACGAGCTGGGACCTCCGATAAATATTCACTTAAGAAATTATATGCCTGAACGTAATTTCTTAATACTACAGATTCAAAATCATCAGCTTTTTCAGTTTTGAATCCTTTAAAAATAGTTTGGAAAGGAATCTTATCTACTATCTCATTATCGGATTTTGAAGAAATAAACAGATCACAAGAAGTAAGTAATAATGTCGTTAGTAAAAAACTTATCCATATTATCTTCATACAATTTGCTCTATTGCACATATCAAATCATTTTATCAAGGTGGAGGCCATCTCGCCGTCACACTTCCCCCACACAGATGGGCTCCACCTCATTATATTTTGCAAACAATATGCCAAAGAATAATGGTCGTTTTTACACTAAATCAGGTGGTTTTTTGTATCGAAATGCGGGAATTTACCGGAAGAACTGCGGGAATTTATTGTTCCGGCAATTACGGTTTGCCGGGGTAATTCCACGTCCCGTTATAAAAAGCTTCAATTATATCCCTCAGCGCGGGATGATATCTCTGCGGCAGGTTTTTGAATTTGGGCTTCAGAAGCACATGCACATCGGAGAGTGGTTTTTCTTTATCGATTGCGGTGGTAATATTTTTGAGATAATCGAGCAGTTTCTTTCTTGCTTTCTCAACCGTGTTTTTCTCATCGACGCCTGCAAGGAATTTCGCCGTGCGGTCTATATCGAAATCATGATCAACAAATGCCTGCAGCGATATTCCGCGGAGGTATTCCGCTACCGTTCCGCGGTTCAGATTCCCCAATTCCTTTGCTGTCTGTGATATCGCGCTGCGTGAAAACTTTCTGCTCCGGATATCGTCGAGGATTTGATCGGCGATATCCAGTTGTTTCTTTGCTCTCTCGGTAATACTTTGCGGCAAATCCTGCATCCGGACAACCACCCGATGCTCACTCACCGCAAGCAACGCAGCACGCTGAATCACCGATTGCAGCTCGCGTACGTTTCCGGGCCAGTCATATTGTTTCAACGCATTGAGTGCTAGTCGTGACAGCCGCAGTTCGTCGGAATGCTGTTTCAGAAATTCACCGACCAAAAGCGGAATATCCACCGTGCGTTTACGCAGCGGCGGCATCGTTATGCTGAACACATTGAGTCTGTAGTACAGATCCAGCCGGAAAGACTTTTCTTCCAGCGCCTGTTCGATATCCCTGTTCGTGGCGGCGATAACACGGACATCGGCTTTTTTGGTTTCGGTCCCGCCCACACGTTCAAAAGTACCCTCCTGCAGAACACGCAATAATTTTACCTGAAACGCCTCGGACGTTTCCGCAATTTCATCGAGGAAAATCGTACCGCCGTCGGCAAGTTCAAAACGTCCGGGCTTTCCGGCGACCGCGCCGGTGAAGGCGCCCTTTTCATGACCGAACAATTCGCTATCGAGTAATGTCTCGGTCAATGCGCCGCAGTTTACAGCAATGAAGGGCTTATCACTCCGTTTACTCCGCTTATGAACGGCGCGCGCCGCAAGTTCCTTACCCGTACCGCTCTCGCCGAGTAATAAAACCGGGGCACCGGTCGAGGATACTTTTCCAAGCATATCAATCTCTTTTTTCATCGGACTTCGATTACTAAAAAGCAAATCCTCATACCGTTGAACTTCTTCCTCCCCGGAACTGTCATCGATCTCGGTATCGTCCACCTGGCTCTTTAACATCCGGATCTCTTCTTCATACCGTTTGACCTGATCGAGCAGTTGCTCTTCCTCATACACATTCTGCCGCTGTCGGGCATATTGCAATTCGGCATGTAAATCCTGTAAACGATCCTCCCTCTCCTGTAACTTCCCGAGTATCAACTTCTTTTCATCCTCGAGGGTATCAAGCTTGCTCTGAAACGATTGCACATACAAAACAAACATAACAACGGCGCCGGTAAAAGAACCGATAATGGGAGCCAGAAGGGGAAAGACATACGAAAGCTGATTAAAAAAGTATATTGAAAACGCACCATAGAGTACAACGACGACTGTAACCAGCAGAAATCCTTTCACACCGGGCAGAAGCCGCGCAAGAATTACGCCCGTCAATGTTAGCAGGATTGTCAGGGTTATCTCTATCGTTATCTTCGGATATCTCAGATAGCGTTTGTTCAGAATGTTATCAATGACCGTCGCGTGATGCAGAACAGACGGAAGGGTATCGGTATATGGTGAGGAGACGGTGCTGCTTCTGCCTTCGGCAATAATACCGATAAGCACAATTTTATCGCGTACGATCTGGCGCCGGGCAATCGCTTCCGGTGTATTTTTAAGTAAATCGGGAAACCGGATCGTGGTAAATTTAGATGCAGGACCCAGATGGTTTACACGAAAGCGGTATTGATTGTCAAGCGCATAAAGTTTACGGGTAGCATTGTTTCCTTCCAACCGTATCTTATTCTTTTTAAAAACGATGCCTGTGTCGCGATTCACATTATAATATCTGCAGATAACTTCCAGACCGAATGCAGGAATTGCACGGTCGTTGGTAAAAAGAAATGCGGGGACCCGATCGCCCCACCGGCCCTCGATATTGCTGTGACCGATGGCACCGATCGCCTGAGTAAGACCGTCGAACGGTGTGATTATGTCATAGGATATTTCCGGAGCCGGGTTGGGGATAGGATAAAAAAGATTTTCCGGAAAAGACCGAGCCCGATCTTCCGCCGTATGAAGTCTGCCGTAAGCAGTCACAACAAGGGAAGGAGTACGTTGAGCAACCGAAACAAATAATTCATCATACTCCGGTGCGGTAACCGAAGGAGATTCAAAAAAGACATCAAATCCGATAACACGCGACCCCCACTCGCGGATATGATCCACCATCAGCGCGTAGTAATTACGCTGCAGCGGCCAACCGCCGAGCAATTGTATATCGTTGTTGTCAAGGTAGACAACGACGATATTCGTATCGGCTGCTATCGCTCCCCGCACATCATAACGGATAGTCAGTAGTTGATTATCCACCGGGCGGATCAGAAATACAAGCGATACCGCAAAGATGACCAGCAATATTCCGCTGATTACGTAGGCACGTTTATTTAATCGCATGCTGATATGTATTATGCTTTATTGAGCCCGCAGCCACAGTTCAGGGTCTTGTTTTTCCCTGTCTTTCCAGACTTCAAAGTGTACCGTGGACCCGCTGATCGATTCTCCCGAACGGGCTATTACATCCCCGGCCTGTACTCTGTCATTCTCACGAACAAGAATTTCCGAGAGATTGGCGTAGACCGTACGATATCCATCGTGATGATACAAAAGCACGATATTTCCATACGCGGGCATCCAGTAAATATACGCGACGTCGCCTTCTGCTACTGCATACACCGGACTCCCCGGAGGTACGGTTATATCGACACCGGTATTTTC
>SLQE01000437.1 GCA_007131635.1 Bacteroidota bacterium
CTTTTGTCAAGTGAAAAAATATCGTTGTCCGACCCTTCATTCCCGGAAATCCGCATTCACAAAGTGTACTCTCCCCGGATTCAGCATACCTGCAATCAATGTCCGCATCGTATGATAGAAAGCCATATCGACATAATAGGTGCGATTCTCATGGTGTACTACCACATCGCTGATATCGAATGATTCCCAATCGACGGTTATCCGAAAATCGTCGTTTTCAAACGTCGCTTTCGTACCGGTATTACTTAGCGATAGCTTGAACTCTTTATCTTTGAACCTTCCGTACAGAGAGGTGCTCCCGTCCTCTTTCACTAATACAAAGCCGCTTAACCGGTTCCATTCTCTCCATTGCTCTAAAGATCCGAAGAAGCGCGGCTTCTCGATATACGGACCGCCATCTTCGGGACAGAAGACATCGCAGTTGCCGCAGTCGTTGCAGGCATCGGCGAAGTTTGCGATCTGATGGGATTTGCCGACCCTAAACTCACCTCCGTCGATAAGCTGACGGCTTCCGTTCTCGATTTTAATATTTTTATACGCGACGGCCACCGGTTCGATTTCAAAAAAGAAATTCGAATCGTTAGGACAGACCGGTATACATTTATCGCAATTGATACAATCCCATAAATACAAATGGCTTCCGATCTTATTCGGTTTCTTACGATTCTTGTCGGCGTGATACCTGGGATTCGCTATCGACTCATTCAGCAAACGTGCGGTATTATATAGTATAGCGGGTTGTATTCTTATATCCTGCATTCCATCGATACGGGAGGCGGTATTAATGATAAAATCCCCGATCGTATTTACGTTGTGTTTTTTCATTTCCGATTCGAGGTTATGCAGATACTTCGGAAGTCTGCCGTATCCTCCCGGACGCAGGAGATCGGTACACGTGGTAACCGGCACGAGTCCGATACCGACACAATCGGCAAAGTTTTGTGCATCGACGCCCGCGGCAAACGATATCGGGAAATCCGCGCCGAATACTTTTCGCCATTCATATACGAGATCGAGATGGAGAATGTGAAGCGGTTGTCCGGAAAGATATTGGATTTTATCTTTCAGGAAGTTACCTTCATTATGAACTTCCAGCGTATTCCCGAATTTAACGCCGAGCGTTTTGTTATGCCGGGATGCCGTGTCTTGTAACCGTTGCACAACAGCGACGGCATTGTCGAATGTAATATTGACTTCATACGCTTTCTCGTTCACCCGTACGTCGGTATATCCCAGATTGTCATAAAGCAGATACTCAAGCCGTTCTTTACCGAGCATGGGAGGATTCATTTTGATGATGACATGATAATTCATCTCCGTCAGCAGGAACTCACTGATGCTCTCGATCTCATCGGGAGGAGTGCCGTGGAATGTCGATAACGTGATGCTGTCGGACAATTTGCTATGATACGGAATATCCCGGTATTCCCGAAACTCATCCGGTATCTGAGTCCTGTACTCATCGATGAGATCCGATGCGTCCTGCATCGAGCGGAGCCAGGAACGGATCTGCGGAGTTTGAATACCGGCTAGATCGTAACCGACGCTCGTATCGAAGATGGTATCGAGGTTGACCGTTTGCGGATCGAGTGCATCCTGTTTTTCGGTGAAGCAAAATCCGGTCTCACTAAACCAGTGCTTTAGCATTTTGATGATCATTGTCGCTTTAACATATTCTCGAAGCGATTCTTCCAATCGAAGCTCCTGCGACCATTCCGTGTTGTAACCGATATTATGAATATCGATGCAGGGGCGGGTAAGCTCGATCCGGTCTTTTATCTGAACTGTTTTTAATTCCAGCATTCGGGAGCCGGCGAGCCAGGAAAGGACGATATTTTGCGTCATTTGCGTATGCGGTCCCGCGGCGGGTCCGACCGGATTCGCAGCGGTCTTGCCGCAAAACGTTACGGAAAGGTCGAGCAACGGATCCGGACGGTAAAACTTGGAAGCCGGGAGATCGAAAATCGAACGATTTTGATTGTATTCGTGATAGATCCTTTTTAAGAGCTTGTCGAAAGGTATAGGGATTAGTTCGGCCATTTTTTGAATTACGAATTACGAGTTACGAATTACGTGTTATGTGTTATGAATTACGAGTTACGAATTTAATGGGTTTGTTATTGAATTTTCATATTTGCTATTTCATATTTCCCATTTCATTTCCTATTTCATATTTCCTATTTCAAGTTTCATCCGTTCCCATAAATCCCCCGCCGCCTTCGCCGCTTCCTTATATGCCGATTCAACATCCACTCCGTTTACTTTTCCGTCCCGAACCACCCACTTTCCGTTAACCATTACAGAATTTACCATTGATGATCGCATACCAAATAAAAAATGGAACAAGACGTTATCTTCCGTTAACGGAGTCGGTGGTTCGTAGTCGAGTACAATGAGGTCTGCGGCGGCATTTTTTTCAAGAGAGCCGATCTTCATGCCAAATATCTCCGATGCGATTTTGGCACCGCCCGTTATAAAGTTTGCGAGAGTTGCCGGATCGGGGCGTATGTCGGCATCTCTCATTTTGAAAAACATCAACTTCGCATCTTCAAACATATCGGCCGGGAAGCCGTCGGTACCGAGACCGGCGCGATCGCCGAAGCGCAGTACCGGAGCATATCCGACATTGTTATTCATATTCGAGCGTACGTTATGGACCATCCATGTGCCGGCATCGCGGATGCGCGGGTAATCGTCCTGCCCGAGATGGATGCAATGCGCGAATATCGACCCCTCCCGCAGGATCCCGTACGAATCCAATCGCGATAGAAGATCGGTATTATATTTCTCTTTCGCATCATTTATATCGCATACATCTTCCGCTACATGGATATGAACGCCGGTGTTGCAGTCACCGGCAAGAGCTGCGCACTTTTGTAGTGAATCGTTACCGAGTGTAAATGATGCATGTGCTCCGACAATGCCACGGATCAGAGGATTGTCTCTGTTGGCTTTTATAAAACGTTCATTCTCTTCGAGACCCTGATCCCGTTTTTCCATCCCGCCGCGGTCGGTAACCTCATAACACAGCACGCCGCGAATACCCACGTCTTCATACGCCCGCTTGATTACGTCCAGCGAGTTCGGAATATACGAAGGCGATGCATGATGATCGATCAATAACGTTGTTCCCCATCGTATCGCTTCGATGGCGCCTACTAGAGCACTGTAATATATCGATTCCTCATCGAGGGACCGGTCTAACCGCCACCAGATCTTTTGTAACACCTCGGGGAAATTTTTCGGCGGCTCAGCCGGCGGCGGCATACCGCGTGCAAGACTGGAGTACATGTGGGTATGTGCACAGGGGAGTCCGGGCATTATATATTTTCCGGTAAAGTCGTGTACTTCTTCTCCGTCACCGGACTGAAGGTTCCCGCCCCGTTCGGTAATAACACCGTTCTCAATGCGGAGATCGGTTGTTTGGTCTAATGACGGAGGATAAAGCGTTAGTAGGGTTGAGTTCTTTAGTAGCATAGTATTGTTAATAGTTATTAGTTATCGGTTAATGGTTATCGGTTATTGGATAAGTTAATTGTCCCGCAGGGATACCTTCGGTATTATCGGTTATTGGTTAACAGTAAATACCGAAATATTCGACCATTAACCAATAACAAATAACCATTAACCACTTATCAATCAATCAGCGCATTCAACGCAAACGTTCCGAGCCAGTGACTGCCTTCGTAGCTGTCGTCTACCAGATTCGGCAGCGAGTATTCAATATGTTCATTTGCAATCCGTCTCAAATGGCTGTACTCCGGCAATGTATCGGCTATTCCGTACAGACACCATGCGCGGCTGAAATTCAATCCATCGAGATGTACCAACTTTCCGTCGGCACGGTCTGTGACGATACCGGGCTCCAGTTCGAAATCTCTGTCTTTCATTTGCGGCAGGAATTCAGCCATCCAACGCGCAAATTCGTCGCGATCTAAAATTTTACTCATTAAAAAGGCTTCTTCCAGACATGGCGAGAGGAAATCGTAACCGCTCGGTTCCCAGGTTATCGGACATCCTTTATCGTTCATATAATAATCTTTTGCGCGCTGTTCGATTGCCGATTGTAACTCATTATGTTCCAACGTAACCGCATAATCATAGGCCATGGATAATCCAAATGCGGTATTGGTGTGTTCACCCACCCTGATGGGATAATACAGATCGGGTAAAAATTCGATATACCTGGTTGCTATCAGATCCGTTAACGGTTGCAAATTTTGTTCGAGCATAAACGCCGACGGGTGGTCCCATGTGTGAAGCGCTTCGGCCAACTTGAGCAGCCATCCCCATCCGTACATGCGCTGGAATGTTCTGTTATTTTCATCCTCGAAGAATGCAACTTCGACAGTAATATTCTCCGCGGTAATGTGAGATTCCAGATATTGGATTATTTCATTCCTGTATCTCAGTTCGGGGAATTGCTGAAGCAGCACGACCATGCTCCAGTGTCCGTGCACGGCGGAATGCCAGTCGAAACAGCCGAAAAATGCGGGACGTAATTCCCGCGGAGGTTTTAAATCCCCATCGTCACCCAGTACCTGCCCTAACTTATTAGGATATTCAACCGTAACGCAATGAAGAGGCAACGCTGCCAGATGTTCGGCTTGTTCGAGTGTGAGTTTTATCGGTTCGTGGGTATGGGTTGTTTGATAGTTGTCGCTTGTTTGACAGGAGATAAAGATGAGTAACGTTAGTAGAATTATTTTAGTTTTCATGGATGAGTGTGCCCTAAACAGTTTTTAATTTGTGGATTTAAAACATTGGTCGAAGTTGCCTGTAAGGACGTTCCAGTGGAACGCCCTTACGAATGAAATAAATACCTTACGCAAACTCAATTCCTCTCAAAGATGTTCATTTATTTACTTTTTTGTAAGAAATAACTTATTGATGCGAACGCGTTTAGATCGCCGCATTCGCTTGTTTTGGAAGAACCTTTTCCAAAGATCGCAAATCTGGTTCAATAGTTATTTCCTTGCCGGCCGCTTGCTTAGCGGTTTGGATATCTTTCAACCCGTTGCCGGTGATAACCGCAAGCACCGATTCATTTGCTTTAATAATTCCCTTTTCAATTGCTCGTTTAACTCCGGCAACACCGGTCACGCCGGCGGGTTCGCCGAAGACGCCGCCGAGCCGCGCGGTCGTTCGCATCGCCCCGAGTATCTCTTCATCGGAAACGGCAATCATTTCGCCGCCGGAAATTTTAATCTGTTGTATCGCCCGACGCCAGTTCCGCGGGGTACCGACTGCAATACTGTCGGCAACGGTATCCGTATCCGACGGAACGAGATCGTTCCCGGAATAGTAGGCATCGAGAATCGGTTTCGCACCTTCCGCCTGTACACCGAGAAGACGCGGTACCCGGTCTATCATTCCCGCTAACTTCATCTCCCGCAAGCCTTTACCGATGCCGCCGATTGTGCATCCATCGCCGACCGACACCGCGACCCAATCGGGAAGATCGGCTGCACATTGTTCCGCAATTTCGTGTCCGCCCGTTTTTTTCCCTTCGACAAGATACGGATTAGTACCGCTGCTCCGGTTATACCATCCGAATTTTTCGCATGCTTCCCAACAGAGATCGAATGCATTTTCATACGAACCTTTTACGCGCAGCACGGTTGCTCCGAATATCAGCAGCTGGGTTACTTTTGGCTCGGGTGCTCTCTGCGGAACGAATATAAAACACTTTAACCCTACCGAAGCAGCTAATCCGGCAAGAGACGATGCAGCATTGCCGGTAGATGCAGCGGCTACCGTAATGAAACCAAATTCGATTGCTTTCATTACGCCAACCGCACTCGCACGATCTTTATATGAGTTTGTCGGATTGCGGCCGTCGTCTTTCAGAAAGAGTTTCCTGACCCCGACTTCCTTTGCCAATCGCGGGACACCGTATACCGGCGTCCAGCCGATGTGGAGTGGGGGCAGATTGTGTCCATCAATATCGTTCATATTATTAAATGATGCGGCAACCTTTACAGAGGGGATTGATTGATTGGATAATTGGGTGATTGACTGATTGACGGGCTCAATAATATCCTTTTGATTCCGTGAACCCCTGTGATGCAAAGCGTAACCGATATCGATCGGTAGAAATTCTTTATACCGCCAATGATTAAGAGGGCGGGTGGATAACACCGACTTATCTATAACCGAATTTATTTTATCGTAATCATACTGGACATCCAGAATTCCTTGAAGTCCGCAGGTGGGGCATACGTAGATGTGTTCCGGGGGATATTCGGAATTACAGATAAAACATTTTAATAGTTTTACGTACATCGGGCTTTATATTAATTTTTAAAAATATCCACTATGATCTATGAACCCAGTAATCAGGTCTTCTATGCTGATGAGCAACCGCTATGATAAAAATGTGATCATTTTCTATTGAGTAGAGGAGTTTGTAAGGAAACCTGTGCAGTAAACATTTTCTAACTTCACCACGCTCGATAGACCAAGCTTTAGGATATTCGGAAATTCGCAATGCTGC
>SLQE01000105.1 GCA_007131635.1 Bacteroidota bacterium
TGATCGGAACGTGTACCGTGACAAGCGCAACGCGAAATTTTCCGGCGATCATCATCATAGTTACCGCTTCAGTGTCGGTCAGATCCATCAACATATCGGTATGTCCGACATACGTGTGTCCCGCGAGGTTGATAGACTCCTTTGAAACCGGTGAGGTAACCATAGCGTGGGCATACCCGTTTTGACAGAGGTTGAGTGATAATTTAACCGCATCAACAGCCGCGGTACCTGCCCTGCGGGAAGGACGTCCGGGACTTAGATCTTTAACCGTATAGCCGTCGATATTGAGAATCGGTATTCCGGTGTAGTCGGTGCCTAGTAATTTCGGATCATCGATTTGTATAAAATTTGCCGAAGGCATAAACATATTTGCAGCCTCCTGCCAGATATCATAGGGTCCGACCAGGATCGGTTTACATATGGCATTGATATCAGGTTCTGAAATCGAACGCAGTACTATTTCAGGTCCGATACCGTTAAAATCTCCAATAGTAATAGCAATGACTGGTTTCATAGTTCCTCTCTTGAGACCAAACGGTAGTTTCCCTGCCGTGTCTGGTCAATGAATATGAATCTTTGGTTTAAATGTAAATATTCCCACGTTTCCTGCGGGGCTTGATCTGAAAAGAGTTCTCTGTGTCTGTTTGTCGGCGGACCGTACAGAATGTATACCTTACCGCGGTCGGTCCGTGCGCCGTTTCGTTCGCGAACGGTTGAAAATTCTCCTGCAGCATAGTCGACTCGTCTGTAGAACTCGGTCATGACCGGATTGAACGCTGTCTCTGGTTCCGGGTCTCTCTCCTTCCAGTATTGAATAAAATTCCTCTCCCGCTCGCGCCGGGAACCTCTCCGGATCTGACGATACTTTTCGGGTGATAAAATGTATTCAAGCATCTCAATTGCAAAATCTGTGTTCTGAAGCGATAATGGTTTATCTACCCACACGACTCTGAATGTTTTGGATTTTTCGGTACGCAGGGTTTCTCTCTCGATTGCAACGCTGAGACTGTATGTCCCTTCATTAAGTCTGTCACCCGGCAGTGAGAAAATTGCAAAATGTGTATTGTCCGTATCTGTTTTATGCATATAGTACCATATGTCAATTTCGGATCTTTTTATGTCTGTAAGCACCGCCCTGTGTATATGTTCCCGGGATATGGTCTCTCTGTGTAGTTCTTCCCGGGATTTGCTACCCTGATCAAGACGATGCAGAGATGTTGTTATTGTGGGCATATCATCCTGATCATATGGTAATCTGTATGAAACGGCTCCATATACGGTTTTTCCGAAAAATATGTTCTCTCCGAAATTAAGAGGTCGGACTGCAACTGTATCCATGTTCTGATTTATTCCTTCGATAAAAAAGATGTCGTATATGGCAATCTCTTTGCTCTTGTAATCGGGAATAATTACGCGACGATCGCGGTCTGTATACCGGCGTTCGGAGTTTACGTCTTTAAATTGAACCAATAAACGGTATTCTCCCGGCGGCAATTCGAATGTTACAACCCCCTCCGTAAAATCAAAATCCGGAAATTCCCAGGTGGCAACTTTGCTCCTCAGTTCTTTTTGCCCGAAATGACGTCCGCGGGAATTGCCGTTTGCATCAAATATCTCAACGCTGAGTTGTAATCCTCCAACGTATGGAAAATCACCGGCCGGTGCAGATGCCCTGGTAAACACAAAGAAATTTTTCATCACACGGTAGGTCAGGTCAAGTCGAACATGATCTTCTATCTCCGACGGTAAAATAATTGTATCGAAGGTTACGATATTCGAGGGACCTTGCTGCGGGCGCCGCTGACCCGATGCATCGTTGATCAAAAACAGACACACGATCAAACAAGGTATTAATCGATATGTGTTGATTTTATATGTCATAATGTATTGATGCCGCAGGCAACACTTTGGATTAGTATATGATACCCGGTGAGCATGCTTATATATTTTTAAGAATGTGCATATGGTTGAGCGGGTTTGTACCCTGACCGACTACATACCCATGATGTATTCCATCATAAACGTACTGGATTCCCAACCCGACCGCTTCATTGAGCGGTTTTTTATGTCCCAGATATGTAGCAATTGCGGATGATAATGTGCAGCCGGTCCCGTGCGTATAGGTCTTTTCCAATCTATCCGTTGTAAAGCTGAAATAAGTCGAGCCGTCGAATAATGTATTCAAAACGTCCGGTCGGTCAAGATGCCCTCCTTTGATAAGACACGCAGCGACGCCTTTTGCCTGCAGTAGCACGGCGGCGTTTTTAATCTCTTCATCCGTTTTCATGCTTTGCCCGATGAGTTTTTCGGTTTCCGGAATATTCGGCGTCAGTAAGGTACAATGGGGAAGCAAATCCGTGATCAATGCTTCAATGGCCTCTTCTTTTAAAAGCTGAGCACCGCTTTTTGAAATCATGACCGGGTCCAGCACGACATTCGGTGCGGATTGCTGCCGCAGCAGACCGGCAACCGTTTTAATGATCACTATGCTGCTGAGCATCCCGATTTTTATCGCATCTGCTCCGATGTCTTCCATAATCGCTTCATACTGCGCTGCGATCATATCGGACGGCACCTCGTGTATCATCGTCACGGCCCGGGTATTCTGGGCAGTAAGTGCGGTAATGACCGATGTCCCGTATCCTCCCAAAGCGGCAATTGTTTTCAGATCTGCCTGGATGCCGGCGCCGCCCCCCGAATCGGAGCCTGCGATTGTCATGATTTTTGGAATATACATATAATAATAAATTACAATAATTTTCGAGAATATATAGTACGAATAGAAGTTTTAAAAAGCAACGGTTATGGTTTTCAGACTAAAAATCTGCTTGTAAGAATGGTACCAACCGCAAGCTTTCTCAATAATGGCGCGGGTCTGTATCGGTCTTCACCGGTGTCGGCATGGAGTGCTTCCATAACGGCAAGTACCTGATCAAAACCGATCCTTTCTCCCCACTCAACCGGTCCCTGAGGATAATTCGTTCCGAGTTTCATAGCGGTATCGATATCATCCGTCGAGGCAACCTCTTCCTGTAAAGCAAAGATAGCCTCATTAATAAGGCAGCACAATATTCTGGGCATCACCATGCCGATACGGTCATCGACGAGTGATACCTCTTTATGATAATCGAAAAAGATTTCACCTGCGGCTTTTAAGGCATCGTTCTGTGTCAACGGCCCACGGCTTAATTCGACCAGATCATTTTCGAGGAGCGTGGGAAAGGCCGAAATACCGATTATACGCTGCGGATATCTCGCATGTGCCGATTGTGCGGTCACGGTGGATGAAACCGATGAACTGATAATGAGGGATTCTTTTGCGCAGTGTTTTTCGATCTGTTCCAGGTTCTTTATTTTTTGTGCGGGTGAAGTGTTCGTGAGCTCAAAGATTACAATGAGGTCTTTGGGGATGCGCGCCAGTGATCTGCTGTAGATGAGGTTGCTTCGTTTCGACACTTCCGGTTTTTTATTGTGCCAGATGTACAAGTTTACATCGGCACGTGAATAATGTTCACAGAATGCTTTTAGTAACGGTTCATCACCGCACACGAGAAAAGACTTTTCAGGTGTTTTAGGTTTTCGTTTTTTTTGTGCCATACCCATGGTAAGAAATCCTTTTTATTGTGTATCAATACTCATAAAAACCTTTTCCGGTTTTCCTGCCGAGTAAATTTGCATCGACCATTTGCTGCTGAATGGGATGCGGGCGGTATCGCGGCTCGTGGAAGAACTGCTCATATACCGATTTTGACACAGAGAAGTTTATGTCGATTCCTATCAGATCCATTAATTCGAAGGGACCCATCTTAAAACCTCCGGATTTTTTTACAATGCGATCGATCTCGTCTGCACTGGCAACGCCTTCACCCAGTAAACGGAGCGCTTCACCGTAGAATGGCCGTGCGATACGGTTTACGATAAAACCGGGTGTATCCGAAGCCAGAACGGGGGTTTTACCGAATTCCTTCGCAAGGGATGTTATTCTGCTGATAGTCGTCTGGGATGTCTCGATGCCTTTGATGATCTCAACTAACTTCATTATGTGAGCCGGATTAAAGAAATGTATGCCGATAACCCGATCCGGCCGGCGTGTTGCCGCTCCGAGAACAGTTACTGAAAGGGAAGACGTGTTTGTAGCAATGATAGACTCGTGAGGCAGCAGGTCGTCAAGTCGCTGAAAGATTCCCTGTTTGATGTCGAGCCGTTCGGCAGCCGCTTCGATAACGGTCGTGGAGTTTTTTAATTGACTGAAGTCTACCGATGTCTTAATTTTTGCAAGAGCGGTTTCTTTTTCCGCCGCGGTCAGTTTATTTTTTTCAATTGCTTTTGCAAGATTATTCTCTATCTGCTTCATGCTCCGATCAAGTGCCGGTGCTTCGATATCGTACAGAATGACACCGTATCCCGCGACTGCGGCAACCTGCGCAATGCCGCTTCCCATCGTCCCCGCACCGATGATGCCGATTACATTAGCCATGGTTATCTCCCTTTATATCCCGGTTTGCGTTTTTCAGTGAATGCCTTAAGTCCTTCCTGATGATCTTCCGTCAGAGAGGCGATTTCCTGTATGTAAGATTCGTATTCAAGTATGGTATCCAGATCAGAATGGACAGCTTTGTTCAATGCTTTTTTGATCAGGCCGATGGCTTTTGTCGGCGATCCGGCGAATCGTTCTGCCAGCTTTGCCGTTTCTTCCCTGAGCGTATCATCGGGTGCGACCCTGTTGACAAGACCCAACTCAAGAGCCTGCCGCGCATCAACCTTATCGCCGAGCGTCGCAAGTTCGAATGCCTTCGCGAGTCCGATATGCCGCACCAAAAACCAATGTGAACCGGAGTCCGGGACAAGCCCGATGCGGATAAAAACTTCAATTAAGCCGGCACTTTCAGCCATAACACGCATGTCGCAGGCAAGGGCGAGACTACATCCGGCACCTGCTGCAACGCCGTTTATCATACCGATGATCGGTTTATCCATGGAGCTCATACGTTTGACGATGGGATTGTAACGTCGCACCAGTGATTCCTTCAGCGATCTCCGTTCGGTGCCCGAATGACTATTCAGGTCCTGTCCCGAGCAAAAACCGCGTCCGGCACCGGTTATCACTATGCACCGCACCGTAGCGTCTTTTTCAGCAGCTTTGAGCACATTGTGGAGATCGGTCGTCATTTCTTCATTGAACGCGTTTAATACTTCCGGACGGTTCAAAGTGATCCAGGCAACATTCTTTTCGACTGCATAGAGTATGGTCTTGAATTCATTCATTGATGCCTCGCTGCTTTGTAATCAAAAGAGACGCAATGGATTATTTTTTTGATATGCCAAAACACCTAGTAAGATACGAATTGCATTTTTACCACGCAAACGTGTATATTATACGGTACATAATCTAATTTCATCCGCATTCATTCTGCATACGAGGTATAGATGTATTTACTGAAATTCGTTCTTTACAGACTTTTACTGCTCTCGGTTCCGCTGCTGGTATATGCACAGGGAAGCGGGAATATGAAAATGACATCGGCAGATTATTTACGGGCCGAAAGATTTCTGAGCTGGAATTTAACCGGAAAAATGTACGGCGGAAGCGTTTCGCCAAACTGGATCGATGATGATCGTTTCTGGTATCGAAATCGTTTCTCCGATGGCTTTGAATTTATATACGCAGACCCCGGTGCCGGAACCCGCAGGCGCGCATTTGATCACGAACGCCTTGCATCCTCGCTTTCTGAAGCGACGGATACAACGTATGAACCGTATAAACTTCCATTTACGCAATTTGAGTATAGAGAGGAACGCCGCGCTATCAGCTTCGTGGTTGACGGGAAGGAGTGGAGGTGTGATATCGAGAATTATACCTGCAGCGGACCGCACGAAAGGTCGGCGAGGGTTCCCAATTCCGTGACATCCCCCGATAACAGTTTAGCGGCATATATCAAAGATAATAATTTGTGGATACGAAACCTGGAAACCGGCGAGGACAGGCAGCTTACGGTCGATGGAGAAGAATACTACGGTTATGCAACCGATTCTCAGGGGTGGACAAGAAGCAACCGACCGATTTTGTTATGGTCGCCCGATTCGCGTAAAATAGCAACGTACCGTCTCGATGAACGGAACGTGGAAAAAATGCCGCTTATCGAAATGAAAGAAGGGCGTCCGGTTCTTCATTACTGGCCGTACGCACTACCCGGCGATACCGTTGTACCGATGCACGAGCGTGTCGTCATTCACATCGAAGAACCGTCTGTTGTGTATCTCGATATCGAGCCGGACCATCAGCGGACTTCAAACTGCTGCGGTCTGACACGTGCCGGGAATTGGGGCGATGTCGAGTGGAGCGCGGACTCACAGCATCTTGCATTCGTATCTACTTCACGTGATTATAAAGAAGTTAAACTCAGGGTTGCAGATCCCTTTTCGGGAGTCGTACGTACTGTGTTTGAAGAACGGGCGAATACATTCTTTGAATCGAACCTCACTTCACGCGGTATACCGAACTGGCGGGTTTTTTATGACAGGAATGAATTTATCTGGTTTACCAGGCGCGACGGTTGGGGACATTTGTATCTGTATGACCTGAACACCGGAGCATTGAAGAATCGGATTACCTCGGGTGCCTGGAATGTCGTTGACATCCATCAAATCGATAAAGGAAACCGGTGGATATATTTTACCGCGGTTGGAAAAGAGGCCGGTCGCGACCCGTATCACGAACATTTGTACCGGGTACGATTTGACGGAAGCGGGCTCTCGCTGTTAACTCCGGAATTAGCACATCATACTATTACCGTTTCTCCGTCGGGTACTTATTATATCAATTCATATTCAAGTTTTGATACGCCGCCGGTCAGTGTGGTACGACGGCTGGACGGACGTGTTGTACTCACGCTTGAGGAAGCCGATATATCCGCTCTCGAAGAAATCGGCTGGAATCCGCCGATGCCGTTTAAAGCAAAGGGGCGGGACGGCATTACCGATGTGTATGGACTGCTGTTTCGACCGTCTGACTTCAATCCGGAGGAAAAATATCCGATTATTAATTCAATTTATCCCGGACCTCAGGTCGGAAGCATAGGCACCAGAAGTTTTTCGATAATGGGGCGGGGACAAACCCAGGCACTTGCTGAATTGGGATTTATTGTTGTCCAGATAGATGCGACCGGCACACCTCTGAGATCGAAAGCGTTTCACACCGATTGGTATGGCGATATGGGTGACAACGGACTGGAGGATCAGATAGCCGCAATGCGACAACTCGCAGACAAATATTCGTGGATCGATCTTGACAGAGTGGGTATCTACGGACATTCCGGCGGCGGTTTTGCTTCTGCAGGCGCGATGCTTCGGTTTCCCGATTTCTTTCACGTGGGTGTAGCAAGTGCGGGCAATCACGATAACCGCGGATATACTTATTACTGGAGTGAAAAATACCAGGGATTACTCGAAAGACAACCCGATGGCACCGATAATTATGAAAATCAGGCAAACCATCTGCTCGCCGGTAACCTGAAGGGAAAACTGCTTATAACTTACGGCACGATGGACTCGAATGTCCATCCGAACATGACATTATTGCTGATCAATGAACTTATCAAGCATAATAAAAATTTCGACGTAATGGTGTATCCGAACAGGGGACACGGCTATTTCAACGAACCGTATAATATTCGGATTACATGGGACTATTTCGTCCGGCATCTCCTCGGTAAACAGCCGCCGGCAGATCATAAGATTACAAGATAAATCTACGGGCAAAATGTAAGAAATTAAATTATGAAAACGATACTATCGGGCATACGATCTGCCTTATCGGTGCCCGATAGTATCCTGTTCCCGCCGTATACAATTCCATTAAATGTATGTATCAAAATCTCCGATAAATCTTTCGATGCGCTTGATTTGTGGAATAAAAACTATTATATTTAATACTGTATATTGTATACAAACAGGTCGTCAGAAAATATTTCTCCATTGATCATTGATTACTATGCTTAACAAAAGTCTTCCCGATATACAATTTAATTTAGAAGATCTGATGCCTCTGCGCGATCGGATTGCTACGACAATCCGCAGTCAGATTATTGAGGGTAAAATACTTCCCGGAGAGCGGTTAACTGAATCCGATGTCGCTAATGTTCTTGGTGTCAGCAGAACTCCGTTGCGTGAAGCATTTTTTCAATTGCATGCGGAAGGATTTGTTAAGTTCACTCCGCGTAAAGGAGCTATTGTCAGCGACATCTCCATCACCGATGCAACGGAAACGTATCAGATTAAAACCGCGCTCGAGGGACTTGCGGCGCGTCTTGCTACACGGAATGTTACCGATGCGTTTATTGATAAGCTCACCGATATTAATGATAATCTCTCCGATCAAATTTTAAAAAAGAAGAAAGATATCAAATTAATTTTTGATCTTAATGGAAAATTTCATCAAACGATTATCGATGCATCCGGAAATAAAAAACTTTCTGAAATGTTGCATCTCGTTCGTCAACAAACACAACGGTATAATTATATTTATCTGTCTCTGCTTTCACGGCTGGAGAATTCAATTTCCGAACACGTGGGTATAATCAATGCTCTAAAGAAAAAAGACGCTGATAAAGCTGAACATCTTGTAATAAGCCACAGCGAATCAGCACAAAAAATATTGTGTGATTTCATGTTATCAAAATCCCCGGTAAACGCATAAGTACCGCCGTAGATATACCTTATTGAAGAAAATAGGATCCTTGCTAAATGAATAAATTGAAAATCGCCATAATCGGTTATGGAAATATCGGTTGCAGTGCGCTTGAGGCGGTTATGGAAGAACCCGACATGGAGCTCGTCGGTGTTGTCGAATTGATCGGTGCGGCGCAACTTAAATCTCTGATTAATGTGAGGAGATGTTCCAAACTCAGTGAGACAAAGTTAGTACACACTATCGAAGATCTTGAACGGGCAGATGTCGCTCTCATTTGTTCTCAATCCCGTAAGGTCAAAGAGATTAGTGAAAAATTATTGACGAAAGGAATACATACCGTCGACAGCTTCGATATTCACAGCGACATTCCGAAGCTCCGGTCGGAACTGGATGTGCTTGCAAAAAAGCATAATGCCGTGGCAATTACCGCAGCAGGCTGGGATCCCGGTATCGATTCTATCGTTCGCTGTTTATTCCTCGCGATGGCGCCGAAAGGAGTGACCTATACGAATTTCGGACCCGGTATGTCGATGGGACATACGTGTGCGGTTAATGCGAAAGAGGGAGTAAAGAAATCATTATCTCTGACCGTACCGGCGGGTATGGGGATACATCGGAGAATGGTCTATGTCGAACTTGCCGAGGGTGCGGTGTTCGAAGAAGTCGCGACTGCGATACAAGAAGATCCATACTTTGTGAACGATCGCACGTATGTATATCAGGTTGACGATGTCGAAGCGTTGAAAAATGTCGGCCACGGTGTCATGATGGAACGGAACGGTGCTTCGGGATTGACACACAATCAAATGATGAAATTCGAAATGCGAATAAACAACCCTGCACTCACAGCTCAGATCATGACGTCCGCCGCCCGTGCTACAATAAAGCAAAAACCAGGTTGCTACACTCTCATTGAAATTCCGCCTATCGATATGATGCGAGGGGATACGGATTCACTAATAAAAAATCTTGTTTAGGGACTTCCATGTCAGATCCGTATACGCGCAAAATTGTCAATAAAAGTTTCTATCATAGTAAGGCCGATGTACATGGGAAAGTCATTGTAGTTCTCGATGGCCGGCTCGAGAACCGTAATCTCCGTCTGATCAATCCGATATCCCGCGCATTTCCCAAAGGAACCATTATAGAATTAATCGGCACTAACGATGCCGATGCAACCCCCGGGAGCACGGTAGACGCAATATCGTATATCGGATTTGTTGAGATAAGCAACGGGGGAGTTCTTCTTACCGGCGATGAGGTTTCATGGAAAAATGAAATTCTCGGCAGGATAGCCGGATATGATGACACGCACATGCCCAATCATCAGAATACCATTCTGACCATGCAGACAAGGAAATCAGGGCGTGAGTTAGGTATGCAGCCCGGTGATGAAATACTCATCAAAGGATTTGACAACAACTCTTGAATTTTCTAACAAAATCAAAATAACAATCTACTTATCGGAGAATAATAAAATGTCGAAACCAACATTGAAGTTTCAGATGTACAAAAGGCTGCAATTAGCCACACCGAAGATATACGAAGAAGCCAAAAAAGCAGCTACGGATTTAAAGATTCCCGCAGAATTGAAGGGTGCTTTCGGATTGACCGGCGCTATCTCGGGTTGTCCCGCGCCGCTCCGTGAGGATATCGAGAAAGTAATGGCAATAGAATCAAAAAAAGTCGTGCCGCTTGCAGTGTACGTCGATCAGATCAGAGAAATAATAAAAGAAATGTACGGGGACGATTACGATGCCGCTCCTATCAATACATGTGAGGCCGGATTGTGGGTCAGTTTTGATACGCTGGTAACTCCGCCTTTCCAGGGACGGGGCGATAATTATCGTACCCGTTATATTGCCCCGCTTGAACGGCACACGCACCATCAGGCATCGTACGGTCGTCCGTTCCCGCCCAAATATAAAGATATCCTTGCCGACAGAGGAAGTACCGCCGGTGAATTCGGATTTTACGGTAAACGATTAGCAAATCTTGACACCGTCCACGTACCCCTTGCCGGTGCGCAATATCCGGTTCACGGTATTAAATATCATCCGGTGCCTTTACTGAAGAATGTAAAAGCCGATGAATCCATCAAAAATATTGAGAAGGCTGCAAAAAGACACAGGACGCTCCTGTCGGGATTTGCATCCCTCGGTTACGACACTTCGGGCTACGGATACGGTGAAAAAGATTCCGAAGGTACGCCGAAACTTTTAAAAGGTATTGCCGGTATAGCGCAATCATACAATGTACCTTATATTATCGATAATGCCTGGGGATTGCCGTTTATCGGTACGAGCATCAGGAAAGTCGGTGCAGATGTCATGATTTACAGTATGGATAAAGCGACAGGAGCGCCGACAAGCGGACTTATTATCGGTAAGGAAGACGTCCTGGTCAATATCCGCCGTGCCCTGGGTATGCACGGAAACAGATACGGCACAACCGCATCGTACGGCAAAGCTGCGTATGTCACACAGGATCCCGGTAAGGAGGGGCTATCCGGTCAGGTCGCGGCCCTCAAAGTGCTGCGGGATAATCCGGTTGTCGTCACCAAACCGATCGATGAACTGTATGATATTGTCGTCGACGAATTCAGTAAAATCGATTCACGCATCAGGGATTACTTTAAATTCGAAAAAAGCTATAATTGCGGTACCGTTGAAATCAACTACGAAGATAGCTGGCAGGACGGAAAACTCGGTATCCCGATCTTTACGATCGAGGATATGTATGCCGGGTCGAACCTCTTCCAGGATGGATTGACACAAATGGGTGTAATCCCGACGATCGCGTATGATGCGAATATTTTTATTTCTCCCGGACTGGGTACGACCGACGATCATGGACAATTGCTACACGAACCGACGCGTATGGTTGTCGGTGCATTGGTCAAACTGATCGAGATTGTTTGCGATCACGCGGGTATCTGGGAATAAAAGCCGGTTTTTTAAAGTGAGATCAGAATTACTATACATAGTGTGATTGAACGTATGAATAAAGCATTGGATCGTGTCGTCGACACGGTAGACATAGAGACATATCTTCTGTGCAAGGATGAAAGCGAGGGGAAGAGACTCGCCCTGCAGCTCGGTGAAGAACTGAATCTGGGAACGGTCGATATAATGTTTCAGGAATTCGACGGTTACGGAGTCAGGGTTCGCCTGAGAAAATATATCCATAAACCGGGGAAACCGTACGGTTGGCTTCCAACCGAAGATAATGGAAACAGCAAGTGAGGTCTCATGTCTAAGAATATTCTGTGTGTACCGCTCGATCCCGTCCACGATGTAGGATTAAAGCTGATCCGGAGTGCATTAGATAAACGCGGATTTGCGACCGATCTGCTTTCACCCGATCTGTCGCTGGAAGCGATCAGTAAAAAAGCGGCGCAAAAAGAGTATGATTTTATTTTGGTCAGCCGGACGATCGGCTATGGTGTGGCGGAGATACTGGGACGTTTCATCGATATGCTCGATGCGGCAGGTGTACGTGAACGGGCGAAGCTTATCCTCGGAGGGAAAGCAATTACACCCGAACTCGCGGCGGAACTCGGTTTCGATAAGGGATTCGGTGAGCATATGCAGATCGATGATCTCATTGCTTACCTTGAAGGGAAAGAACGGGATACGGTCATTCACGGCTTACAAAGAGAAAAACAGGATATTACGGAAAGTTACACCTATCGGTTTTTACATGCCGAAATCGAAGAAATCCTGAACGATATCTGCGATACTTTACTTGCCTGGACTGAATCACGATATTCAAACGGCGTTGAACGTGCACGGATTCGTGAAGAGTTGCTCAATACCGAAGACAAAAGCAAGCAAAATCACCTGCGGGGAAAATATAATTCGCTTTGTGAATCTGTCATTTCCGACGGTAATACGAAGCGATTATATCCTTCGGGTGTCAGAAATATATCACGGGAAGAATTAACCGCGCTTGATGAGTATATAACCTCGACCAATCCACACGCTCCGCTGAAAATACAACATAATCAGAAACGTCCTCTCATTTTTAAATTTCTCGGCAGCGGTTGTCCGATTATGGATCTTGTGCACGGGAAAATCTCCGAGCGCTGGGGTATTAACGGATTCCTCATTATAAATCCATCCTGGGAAGCCCGGTATGAGGGATTATTGGAAGGGTACCTTACCCACGAAAATGACGGTACCGTCACTTCCCTGGAAAATATTAAACTTATGAAGAGGTACCTGGACCCGACGACGCTTCTGACGGTACGTGCACACCGCGGACTAAATACACCCGAGACGGTATTACTTGCCGGTGCGGCCGGTGCCGATTTAACGAAGATCAATCTCGTTTACGGATCGCTCGGTGCTGGAACCGATCCGGAGCGGTTGGCGGTCGACGGCGTTGAAGCTATTAAATACGCAGCCCGTTATAATATGCCGTTCGATATCCCGGGTAACGATGAACTGAGCGGAGTACCGGCATGGAAAACGCTTGCCGGTCTCCTGATAAATGTTATGCTCGGTAAAAAGCTCGGCGCGAAAGCGATCCTGAAACCGTTATTCTGTTATGGTCCTCACATCGTTCTGAACGGGATGATGGATAAAAACTTCGTGGATTTTAATGCTGCAAAGATACGGGCGTTGCGGCAGATTGTGGATTGTCCGATATGGCCCGGTGAACCGATCGCATTTATGACACAAAGCGAAGAACGTGTTCAGGCAGCAAATGCAACGTCATATCACGCCGCTCTCGCTGCATCGCTGGGCGTCGATGTGGTTACGATCGCATCGACTGACGAAGCCTATTCGCGCGGTCCGATCGCGATCGCTTCCCGGATCGATACCATTCGTGCCGTGACCGATGCGTACCGGTTCATGGGTGATGCGACTATGAACCCGACCGGGAAAGCCGACGATTTTACAACGGATATCATCCACAAGATTATCGAAGTTCTCAAAGAGGTGCGGAACAGGAAATCCTTACCGGAAGCGATATATCACGGAATCCTCGGAGATGAGGAAGATGGTGCGTATCCCGGAACGTTCGGGAAGAGCACACTTAAAAAAGTATCCTCCCGGATATAATGTATGAGTATGAATCCACCTGAAGTTATCGGTGTCGTAGGAACGGCGAAAAATACCGGGAAGACAACCACACTTGCCCATTTGATAGATCGTGCACATCGGAATAAACTGAGAGCCGCCGTCACCGGCATCGGTTATGACGGTGAAGACATCGATAATATTACTATGCTGCCGAAACCCCGGCTTCATCTCAATACCGGTACCATCTTAACTTCTGCAGAACTTTGCGTGGAGCGTTCCTCCATCGGATATAAAATTCTCCGGCGAACAGGTATCTCTTCCGCACTCGGTGAATTATTGATAGTTGAAGTCACAAAACCCGGTCTGTTGGTGGTCGCCGGGCCGAACAAAGTAGCATCCCTTAAGACAGTCATCGATCATTTAAGAGATCTGAATGCAGGGATTGTTTTTGTCGACGGATCGATCAACAGAATGATGCCGATGTCAATTGTCGACCGAATAATCTTTGCAACGGGTGCCTCACGCAATGTCGATATAAATTTTCTCTCGGAAGAGATGCGTGCCATCGAGTACTTATTCCGGTCAGACTTAAGCTCAGACGATCTGCAAAAAAGGGAAGGGGTATCCGTTGATAACGGAAACGATACTGTGGTGCTCTCCATACGATCACTAATCGATGAGGAAGATATAGACCTGGTAGGAAAGCACCTCGCGCCTGCCGGTAACAGGATTACGGTCCCGGGGTTGATTTCGAAATCCGCTCTTCAATTAATCGGGAACAAGTTGACGGGTATTTCTGATCGCATACAATTCATGCTTTCCTCACCGTTTCCATTGCTTATATCGGAAAACCGTATCGAAGTTGCAGCGATCATCGAATCATTGCGTACAAAAGGCATAACAGTGTCCTATCAACGCAAACCAAAATTCATTGGCGTTACCATTAACCCTTTCTACCCACGGTATGAACAGGAGCGTTTTTCCACTGCCTATATCGATAAGGATACGTTGATAACTGAAGTAAGGAATAAACTCTCGGTGCCGGTTTTCAATGTGCTGGATGACATCGACGACCGATTATTTACCTTATGTGTTCCGTGAAACGATCTGTTTATTGTATAAAGATGTAAAATATGAAGAGAAGAAAATTTTTCAGAACAGCGTCTGCCCTCTCGGCATCGGTTATTGTCAATCCGCTACTTGCGAGCGATAAAAACAGTTACACAAAAATGCCGGATTCACCTGTTCAAAAACCGAAACGTCTCCGGGAGGGTGATACCGTCGGACTTGTCGCACCTGCGGGTTTCATCTCGGAAAATCAACTCGCGCGTTCGATCCAAAATCTCGAAAAGCTCGGGTTTCGGGTAAAATATACCGATAGATTATTTGCGCGGCATGGATACTTTGCCGGTGACGATGAAACACGTGCACGGGATCTGGAAGGAATGTTTGCCGATCCGGTAGTTAAAGGAATTTTCTGCGTCCGCGGCGGTTGGGGAAGTGCAAGGATTATACCGTATCTGGATTTCGGTCTTATAAAAAACAATCCAAAGGCATTCCTCGGTTTCAGCGACATCACAACCCTGAGTTATGTATTATTTGTAAAGACGGGACTGGTGACCTTTCACGGGGTAAACAGCGCGACCTCATTCAACGAATATACGACGCAAAATTTCAAAAAGGTGGTGTGCAATCCTTCACCGAAAACAGTTTTATATACAGCAGACGAGGAGCGGACAGAAACTGAATATGAGACGAGGGTGATACGAAGCGGTGTGGCTGCCGGACCGTTGGTCGGCGGTAATTTATCAATTATGGTTTCTCTGCTCGGAACGCCGTATGATATCGATACAGAGGGCAAACTTATTTTCATAGAAGAAGTACGGGAAGAGCCGTATCGGATAGACCGTATGTTGACACAAATGAGAATAGCCGGTAAGTTTTGCGGAGCTGCGGGTGTTGTGATGGGAGTCTTTCGCGATTGCCACCCACGAATTGAGGATTCTCATGGTTTCTCTCTGCACGAAGTTTTATACGATCGGCTTCATGATCTGGGAATTCCCGTACTTTACGGGATGTCGTTCGGTCATATCGTCAACAAGCTGACCTTCCCTGTGGGTATTCAAGCCGAATTGAATACCGTGTATAAAAAAATTACACTGCTTGAAGAAGCGGTCACCGGTGAATAGAAGACTTTAATAACCACGTGCTTCGCCGTCTCTTCTTGGATCCGCGACGCCGATGTAATACCCGCCTCGCTGTTCAATGAGATGGACTCCTCCAAAGTATAATGAGAACGGATCTCTCGATACCGGTTGATAACCGTGTGCACGCGCTGACTGATAAATATCTCCGGAAAAACCATGTTCGAGATCCAAAACAGGAGAAGACGCGAACGGAAACAGTCTCGGCATACGAATTGCATCGATCGGATCCATACCGTATGCAATGACATAAACTATATTCTGAATCACCGATGTCGGGATCCGGTTTCCTCCGGCAGCACCCGCGATAAGACGAACGTTCCCGTCCGAAAGGATGATCGTCGGGGTTGTTGTAGAACGCGGTATTCTTCCCGGTCCCAACGCATTCGGACTTTCGGGGTCACCGCTGAAAATATGCTGTGAGCTGTTTAAAAAAGAACCCGCGACCCAGACACCGCTTCCGAAATATACTCCCACGGTGAAGGTGAGTGCTACGGCATTCCCTTCGGAATCGATTACGGAAATGTGAGTCGTTTGGGTCTCATCGCGATAGGTACTATCATCGTACCCGATATCCCTCAATGAGTATGCAGACAGTGAAAGCCCCGTGTTTGTGTCGGGATTTTGATACGGATCATAAATAACGCATTTATTGTGGACATTCCGCACGTCGATCGATTGGGAGGGATTCCCGTGATTCTGTATCTCCGGAATGATCTCCGTTTCTAACTCCGGCAAACGTTTCTCTACGTATTCCATAGACACAATCCCTGAAACCGGTATGGGGTAATGATCGGGATCACCTAAAAACCGGTTCCTGTCGGCGGTTGAAATTCTCAGTGACGTTGCCAGAAGGTGCATCGGTTCATACGAGCGTGTCGGTAATCCCATCGACCCAAGATCGTATCCGTCAAGAAGATGTAGCGTTTGAATTATCTGAAAACCCGATTGCGGGGGCGGTGCGGAGAGGACGACGTGGTCCCGGTAAACACCGCAGACCGGTCGTTTCCATTTCGGTTCAAATAATATGAGATCTTCCTCTGTCATCGGATTACCGAGTTCATGTAAAACACCGATCATTTCCGATGCTACTTCTCCTTTATAGAAACCGTCGCGCCCTTGTTGTTGAATCTTTCTGAGTGTTTCGGCAAGCTCCGGTTGTCTGAGAATTTCTCCCGCGCGAAGCGGTTCACCTTCCGGCAAGAATATTTCCGCCGGTCTGTGATACAGACTTAGTTTTTCTGATTCCGCCTCAATAACTCTGGAAAGTAAACCATGGACGGGGAAGCCGTTTTCTGCTATGGTGATAGCAGGTTGCAGTAAATCCTCCCTCGAAAGTTTGCCGAATCTTTCGTGAGCTTCCATGAGACCGGCCACGGTGCCCGGTACCGCAGCACCCAGGGGAGACATATCATCGTATGTATAATTAAGGACACTTGTATCCGGATGCATGGGGGATCGTGCGTAGAAATCGAGGTACTCTGCCCGTCCATTTTGCTGATTCCAGATCAGCATACTACCGCTGCCGCCCAGTCCGCCCATCATTGGTTCGACAACTCCGAGTGCAAATGCCGTGGCGACCGCTGCGTCAACGGCGTTACCGCCGGCCTGCAAAACGGTTAAACCAACCTCACTCGCCAACGGATGTGCCGATACGACCATCCCGTTCGTTCCGACGACCCGCTTGCCCTGATCGGGGGGGAGTGTCTCGGAAATTTTATTATACTGAGGTGCACATTGAATAAAAAGAAAGGTTAAAAGGAATAAAAACGAGTATAGGATCGAATGAGAAGTAATCATAGTATTGCCGGGTTTTGTATGTAGTGATATGAAATAATCATAAATAGAAGATTGATGAATAAAGTAGTAAATCTGTCGATTGTAATCAACAGCACGCAATGCAATTTTTATCACAGTGAAAAAGCTTTCCGCTTTCTTTAAAACCCTTATGTCATTATTATGATAGACTATTCCTACTTGTCGGAATTATGATGAACTCAGGATAACACCATCCCGCGCATCACAATCCCGACCGGTATGGAATTAATTCGAATAAAAAGGTATATTAAATTAGTTGTCACTGAAAAAAACAGGCTTCGACTCCGCTCAGCCTGACAAATTTGTCACCCCGAGTGGTAGCGAGGGGTGAACAATAGTTTTTCAGCGAAAACTAACAATATGTTTATGAGATCGGTGTAGAATCAACCTTCGTGTTTATTCACCATTTCACCCCGACAAATCAATCAAAAAGAGATGTTTTGTATGTCAAGAAAAATACTATGTATTTCGATATTGCTTATAATAAGTTTTTCCGTTTTATCGCAGGAAGACGGATCGTTATTTCCTGAAAGATATCTCAAAAATCCGGTTATGACGCCGTATGGGATTATCGCAACGAATGATTTTGAATCAACTATTTACCTGATCCGGAACGGTGAAGTGGAAGAACTGATTTCCGCGCCCGGGGCAGGCAGGTTTCTCCATTTTAATAAAGAGAAGACGCAGATAGGCTTTAAGCTCATTCATCCGGAGAATGAAATGCAGGTTCCGGCAATACTGGATCTCCGGACAAAAGAAATAATCAGGCTCGAACCGCCGCAAAGACGCGCGGGACAGGTAAGTTTTGCCGACGACGGAACGATTGCATACGTTATCGATACTCAATTGATCGTACGACGGGAGGATGGGATTGAAACGTACGATCTCGGTGTATTTTCAAATTTGAGTCCGATATCACCCGACGGTAGACATGTCTCATACAAAAATCATGCCGACCAGATCTGGATCTTTGATCTGAAAACCGGCGAGCGAAACCAAATTACCGATCCGGAAAAAGGCTACCGCGGCGCACTGTGGTCGCCGAAGGGCGATAAGCTGGTTTATTCGACAATAGGGACCGAATTGTATTATTACGATCTCCCGAACCGACGATCGGGCTATATCGGGGAAGGCGAAAATCCGAACTGGTCTGCTGCGGGTGATAAATTAGTATATCATAGAAGAGAAATCGATTTTCTGAATATCGAATTGCTCAGCTCCAATCTGTTTCTGTATGACTTTGAATCTGCGGCGGTGAAGCAATTAACCGACACCGACGATGTCTTCGAGATGGACGCCCGGTTTACTGTCTCGGATGAGGAGATTATCTATCATACCTACGATGAGGGAGAAATAAGATTTCTAAGACTGGATGAGCGGGAATATCCCGGTCTTTTCAAAGAAATACCGCCGATTAAACCGGACCGTCCTTTGGAAGTTCCGCAGTATCAACTCGGTAAAACAACGGCACAGGACACAGTCATTGCCGGTAATATCGACTGGGTCCACATCCATCAGGTATACGATACAAGAAGCGACTGGAATCAGGGACGGGTATGCTGCGGTGCTGCCACCGTCGCTCAGGTATTTGCCACTTATGATATCTTTACTCCCTGGCCGTTTCAGACCTATGGACGTACATCCGATTTCGGGCTCTACATTTCCGATCCCTACACATTTAATTATATCACCTATACCGGATATACCGGGCGTTGGCCGTCAGGAGGTCATGGTTTTCTGTGGCATGGCGGAGGATCTCCCCGAAGCAGATCCGTGCAATATATTTTAAATCACGGGATATCCGAAACCCATCGTAACGATAATGTAAGCTGGAATACCGTAACGACCGAACTGGATATGGGACACTCATACATTCTCTGCAGCACGGGCTTAACTGCCGGGCATATTGTGCTTGCGATTGGTACTTACGGTAGTCAGAACACTTTGGTGATAAACGATCCGTACGGCGATAAGAACGCCGGCAATTACGGATGGGTCTACAACGGTAAACACTCACTTTATGATTGGGCCGATGCAAATACGGGACGTCAAAAGGTAACGCCTATAGCGTGGGGTGTAAGGGTTCGTTTCGATCCGGAGGAGGAACCGGTTGTTTTATCATATACTCCCGAACAGGGCGATACGGTGCACGCAACGACGGGTATAACAGTCACATTCAGTCAGCCTATGAAGAGAGAGTTGCTGGAAGATGTACTGAACATCACTCCGGATGTAGAGGGCATGTTCAGTTGGACGAATTATAACCGTACCGTAAGATTCACACCCGATGAGACGTTTGCTCCCTCGACAACATACTCGGTACAAATCGATACATCGGTACAAAATATTTTCGGTCTGCATTTGCCGGAACCACTGGAATTCGAATTTACTACAAAAGACCGGGATAGATTAGTCGTCGAAAAAATGTATCCGGTAAATAATCAGTCGGAGATCAGTACCACCGTTCAGTTCAGATTCCGTTTCGATGCCGTTATAACGAGAGGTGCGCTTATGGGGAATGTCGTTCTCCATGACGACCGGGGACAGCGAATAAGTCTGTCAAATATTTCGGTAAAAGACATCGACGGAAAAGGATATCTTGCCTTCGAGCCGGCCGCTGCGCTGAACTATAACACAGATTACCGCCTGTTCCTCTACGATGGATTAAGAGACGTGGACGGATATTCTATGCGCGATACACTGGCCATCGCATTTCATACAACCGCGGAACAATATATCGAAGGGACGATACTCGACGATTTCGAAGACATACATAACTGGAAGCTATTGAGTCCGGATGAGGGATCCGCAAATATAGATGCATCCGCCACTACATTTACGAGTACAAGCACACGAACGGCAGCGGGAACCAGCGCGGCGAAGCTCGGGTATGTGTTTATCGATGAAGAAGCTGTTGTAGTTATTTCCAATAAATCTGCTCCCGAAATACATCCGGCACAAACCGATAACTTTGGTATGTGGATATTCGGCGATTTAAGCGGCAATATCGTGGAGTTTCATTTTCATTCAGATGAAACAGACGACATATCGATCATAGCCGATACCTTGCAGTATACCGGCTGGAAGCTTGTCACAATGGATATGGCCGAAGCAGGTGCTGAAAATGAATTAGAATTTAAAGGGATTGCAATCAGGAGAATCCCCGGCGGTGAAGCACAGGGTGAAGTCTTTTTCGATCAACTTCAGAAGAATATCGTGACGCCGGTTCGGGATTACGATGAGCATATCGCGTTAACCGACTTCAGGCTGCATCAGAATTATCCGAACCCGTTTAATCCTTCAACATACATACGATTCGATATTCCGCGTGAATCTCATGTCCGGTTGACTGTATATAATATGCTGGGACAACAGGTGGCCACGCTCGTCGACGAGGAAAATACACCCGGAACGTATGAAGTACTATTTGATGCATCACATTTACCGACCGGAATGTATATGTACAGATTACAGGCAGGTGACTTCGTGAAGACGAAGAGTCTTTTATTTCTGAAATAGAACGATCTTTACTTTTAATATCATAATCAATTGTAACATAAGGAATATATGAGAACATCCACATTATCAGTTCTGTTAATCCTCTGTACACTGTTATTCCTTGCTTGTCGTCCGGGGGAGAAAACCGACGAACGGTTCTTTGAA
>SLQE01000154.1 GCA_007131635.1 Bacteroidota bacterium
AAGCTCAGGTTAGGTATTATTCCGGCATTGATTCGTATCATCATACCGCCGGCCTGGAAAAGATCCATATCAGCCGAGAAACTTCCCGGTTCTAAAACCCCCGCAGTCGGTATATCGATAAGAAATCGCGGCTCTACAGTTGCGGCCATGCCCGCCGAGCTCTGGGAGTGCAATTGCGGGGATGCAACCCACAAAATCAAAACCGTTAAAAAAAGTTTCATAAGTATAACAGGCTTCATAAACATATCTCCTTCATTTATGTATCTCTTTTCCAGTTTGTACCTTCACGTGAATCCTCAAGATGAACTCCCGATTCTTTCAACCGGTCGCGTATCATATCGGACAATGTAAATTGCTTTTGCTTGCGCGCTTCATTTCTGACATCTATCAGTAATTGAATCAGATCGCCTTCTATATTCTCCGCTCCCGATGACGAACTATGAACGGATTCGGGAAGTATACCCAGGACGGTATCCCCGAATGCACGGTATAGGTTGTCAACCGTTTCCAGTGATGACGCACTGTAATGAGTACCGTCGTGGAGATATTGGTTAACCTCTCTCGAAAGATCGAATAGATGCGCGATAGCCTGAGGTGAATTGAAATCGTCATCCATAGCATCGATCATGTTGTTCTTGTAGAGATTCAGGTCGATGGGTATGTGTTCACCGCCTTGGTTTACATCGATTTTATTTCGCAGAGCCATAACGGTATTGATTAAACGAGTGTATCCTTTTTCAGCGGCCGCGAGCGCATCATTGCTGAAATCCAGCGGACTGCGATAATGGCTTTGCAAAATAAAAAACCGGATGACGAGCGGGTTGAATCTTTCGAATGCATCTTTTAATGTTACAAAGTTGCCCAGCGATTTTCCCATCTTCTGTCCTTCAACAGTTACCATATTATTGTGAAGCCAGTACTTCACAAACGGTTTTCCCGTCGCCGCTTCACTTTGAGCGATCTCGCATTCATGGTGAGGAAATTGGTTCTCGATGCCTCCGCCGTGTATATCAAAATGTTCACCCAGATATTTCATCGACATTGCAGAACACTCGATATGCCATCCGGGGTATCCGATGCCCCAGGGACTCTGCCACTTCATTAAATGTTCCGGTTCCGCTTTTTTCCACAGAGCGAAGTCGGCGGGATGACGTTTTTCAGTCTTCGATTCCACGCGGACTCCTGCAATCATTTCGTCAAGCGAACGCCCCGAGAGTTTCCCGTATTCTCTGAACTTTTCGATATTGAAATATACCGATCCGTTTACCTCGTAAGCATAGCCCTTATCGATAAGAGATTGGATTATCCCGATCTGCTCGATAATATGTCCCGTTGCACGTGGTGAGATATCCGGACGGAGGACATGCAGCCGGTCCATATCTTCGAAATAACTACGTGTGTATCGCTCGACCACGGCCATCGGTTGTAATTTTCGTTTTCGCGCTTCAAGCTCAATTTTGTCTTCCCCCTCATCTGCATCGTCGGTTAAATGACCGACATCGGTAATATTCTGAACATACAATACCTGGTAACCGGAATAGAGGAGATACCGGTAGATGAGGTCGAAGGAGACGTAGCTTTTTGCATGTCCGATATGCGAATCGCCGTAGACGGTCGGTCCGCATACGTACATACCGACTTCACCTTCTTTTATCGGTTTGAACTCCTCTTTCTTTCTGGTCAGTGTGTTATAAACGTGTAGTGACATGTATTACGTATGTTTTTATATTATTTTACCAATTATCAGGTGGTTTTCATTAATTCTTTGGCGCCTGCAAGACCGGCGTCTGTAATTTCTTCTCCGCTCAGTAACCGGGCTACCTCCCGTACCCGTTCTTCCATACCTAAAATACGTACATTCGTGGACGAATGTTTCCCGTCCTCGGTTTTTTCGACGACATAATGGCTGTCGGCAAGTCCGGCAATTTGCGGCAAATGAGTGATCGCGATTATCTGATGATAGCCGGACAGGGTTTTCAGACTTCTACCGACGGCTTGTGCGATTCTTCCGCTCACGCCCACGTCGATTTCATCGAAAATAAGCAACGGCAGACGTTCACTTTTTGCCAGTACCGATTTCATAGCCAGCATTATCCGGGATATTTCGCCGCCCGATGCGACTCGCGCCAATGGTTTTGGAGATTCCCCTGCGTTTGTCGAAATGTAAAATTCAATTTTATCGATACCGTTTTGATATGCCGGATAAAAATCTCTGCCGAGTTTGATGAATGCATTCTCATCATGCAGCTCTCCGGTTTTATCGGGAGCGGTAGTAATTTGTACATCGAACACCGCATTGGGGATTCCGAGTGCGGATAATTCCTTCACGATCAGTTTTGAAATCTTTTTTGCCGTTTCTCTCCGTTTAGATGAAAGCCGTTCGGCGATCGTTGATAATTCATTCCGGGCTTTTTCAATATCGGCTTTCAGCGACGCTATCGATTGCTGAAAGTTTTCCGCAAGCTCTAATTCTTTCCCGATTTCTATCCTGTGTTCGATAATCCTTTCGATGCTGCCGCCATACTTTTTCTTTAATAGTGACAGCTGACCGAGTCTGTCCCGTAATTGATCGAGTCGCTGCGGATCGAATTCGATGCGGGAGTTATACCGCTGAAGGAAATTCGCGATTTCGTTCACGGATGCTTCGGCCGACGAACACTCTTTTTGCCATTCTTCGAATGAAGGATCAATATCCGCCAGCGAATCAAGCCGGTTTCGCGCAATCACGAGAGTTTCATAGACTGATTTTTCACTCTCATACAGCATCTCATATAACTGTTGAGTCTGATCATACAGTGTCTCGGCATGTTCGAGAATTTGCAAATCCGTTTCAAGCGATGTTTCTTCTCCGGGTTGCGGATCGACAGTATCAATTTCGTTTACCTGGAATGCGAGTAAATCTTTTCGCTCGTTGAGTGTCTGCTCCCGATCTTTAAGTTCCGTGAGTTGTTTGAATAAGGCGGATAATGTGATATAGATTGTTTTATACTCGCTAACGATCCCCATTAAGCCGCCGAAATCATCCAATAGTTTTGCGTGTGTATGGATGCGCAACAGCGATTGATGTTCATGCTGGCCATGTAAATCCACGATAAGCTCTCCGAGAACTTTCATTATTTTTACGGGTGCCGGCGTGTCGTTAATAAATCCGCGGCTTTGCCCGGCTACGGTAATTTCACGTCTAATGATTAGTGGATCCATCCAGTCTATCTGATTCTCGTCAAAGAGTGCAGAAAGTATGTCATGCTTCTCGATATCGAATGTCGCTTCGACGATAGCTTTTTCTGCATGCTCACGGACCGTATCGCTGCTTGCGCGTTCGCCGAGCAATAACCCGATCGCACCGATGAGAATCGACTTTCCCGCGCCGGTTTCACCGGTGAGAATATTTAGCCCTCGCTGGAAATCAATGTCGATACTATCTATGAGTGCATAATTTTTTATGTGAAGATGTTTTAACATATTAAAAAAATAGGTTGAATGAACGGGTCGTCAGTATAATGTAAGCTAAAAATCCGTGAAATTCAAAAGGGTGAAATTTGCTGCGATTGTACCTTGACGGTCGGTTAGCGTCCATATTCTTTTCGGGATGAGGGGTATTCTGTGGAAATTCTTTAGATGGATGGAATCAGTCTCAAACATCGGCAATACGTTAGTTCATCCGTAAATGATCTTCCGATGCAGGCCGGTAAAATACAATATCCGGAATCTCATCCAGCATCTTATGAAAAAAACAATGTCGGAATATTTCTTTTATTCCGTCAATATCCAGATCATCCAGTGTATATCGTAGTTCTTCGTTGAGATGTACATGCAATCGATCGTAATCTATGCCCCGGGAGGTTGAAAGGTCCCGTATGATGGTATCTTTATTTTCTGCATAGTATGCATGTGATTGCAATACTATGGCGGCGGTAGTGGGTGAGATTGAATCGCGTCTGCATGCAAACACGGCGTGTACAAGCGGGACTTCCGCGATGTCGTTCCACTCCTCCGATATATCGAACACACTTTCCTGTATCGTTTTAATCGGAAGTGCCGCATCACCGACGAGCAGCACTGCATCGTTGTCTTCAGGTATAATACCCGGTTGTACTCCATGCGTAAAAAACCGGGGTTTCTCACCGGTTTTTTCCAGAAACACCAGTTGAGAAACGACCATCTCGGTGGGAAAACGTAAATCGGCGGCAATGGTTGCTATCTTTGTCAATCCTTTTCGAAACAGAAGTTTGGCCGCACCGGTAACACCGTATGAGGCGATGCCGAGCCCGGGGATGATTTCCCACTCCATCGAATTCTTAGCGTAGTCGATGGGGGATATGAGCGCGATATCGACTTCACCGTCGGCCAGGAGCTGAGCATTTTCCGCCAGTGAGGTATATCGGATTGTACATGGTTTACTCCCCCAGATGCCGGCGGCAACCGATTGCTGCTCAAGGGCATACGTTAGAGGTTGCGTGAAAATATCTTTCGTAAGTCCTATGGAAACAGATTGAGAAACCATTATCGGGTTTTCTGTCTGACTCCTTTTCCTGTAAGAGAGCGCAGATAGTAGAGTTTTGCTCTGCGGACATTTCCCTCCCGGACGCGTTCGATTTTAGCGATGCGCGGTGAGTGTGTCGGGAAAATTCTCTCTACACCCACACCTTCCGAGATTTTGCGGACTGTGAACGTTTCGTTTAATCCGCCTCCTTTCCGTCCGATGACAATACCCTGAAATTGCTGGATACGTTCTTTATCACCCTCGATCACGCGAAAGTGTACATTAATGGTATCACCCGGTTTGAATACGGGGATATCTGTTTTAATTTGGGTCGTTTCTACAAGACGAACTTTGTCCATGTCGCTTATCTCCTGAAAATATAATAAACCGCAAGTTAACTAATGTATACAAAACTATGTAATTTTTTTTAACAGATCCGGTCTCCGTTCTGCCGTCCGTTTCATTCGCTGTTCCTGTCGCCATGCATCAATGGCCTTGTGATTTCCCGTGAGAAGCACGTCCGGCACCTTCATCGAGCGGTACACCGGCGGACGCGTATACTCAGGAGCACCGAGTAAATTATCCTGAAACGAATCGCTCATTGCCGACGTGCTGTCGTGCAGCGTACCGGGTAATAATCTAACCACCGAATCTATGATAACGGCTGCTGCAAGTTCACCGCTTGTGAGTACATAATCACCGATTGATAATTCTTTTGTCACCAGGGCTTCACGTACCCGCTCGTCAATGCCTTTATAATGCCCGCATAGGATAATTATATTCTCTTTTAATGACAGTTGTGTAGCGATCGTTTGCGTATACTGTTCTCCGTCGGGAGTCACAAAAATTATTTCGTCATAGCGGCGTTTACGTTTCAAAGATTCGATACATTCGAAAATCGGCTCAGGTTTCAGTACCATACCTGCCCCGCCGCCGTACGGTGTATCGTCGATTGTTTTATGCCGATCGTGTGTGTAGTCTCTCAGAGTATGTATCGATAGTGTAACACTGCCGTTTTCCTGTGCCCGTTTTATCATACTTTCATCTAACGGGCCCTTGAAGATTTCGGGTAACCCCGTTACAATATCGATTCGCATGTTGTTACTCCAGCAATCCTTCAATCGGCTTGATGCGAATTATTTTATTTTTCTCATCAACCGAATCAATGAATTCATCGACTGCAGGTATCATCACTTCTTTTTCTCCGTCGGATATCACATAAACATTGTGTGCCGGGAGAGGAAGTACTTCTTGCACGTTCCCGACGAATGTATCATCGACCGTATACACACTCATACCGATAATATCGTGAATGAAAAACCGCCCTTCCGGTAGTTCAATTCTGTCTTTCTCGTCGACGAATAAAAGCATACCGGTCAATTGGTCGGCGTCATCGCGCGAATGAACCGACTCAAATTTAATGATGGGTCTTTCCTTGTGCATGCGAACGGATTCGATATATAGGATATCTACCGTTGTATCCATCCGCCCGACGAATACCGATTTCAGCTCGAAGAAACGAGCGATGTCGAATGTATCCGGGTTAACGGCAACTTCACCTTTTAGCCCGACACATTTTGCTATTGTTCCGATTCTGTATTTTTCACTCATCCGGGGTTAACCAGCGACTTCAAGGATACCCCGTTTGCCGTGTTTCGCTGCAACTGCACTTAATAAAACCCTTATAGCTGTTGCTGTCCGGCCTTTTTTCCCGATTATCTTGCCGACATCTTTTTCATGTACCTTGAGAATGAAGACTAACTTATCATCTCTTAGTTCTTCGGCTACCTGAACAGCATCAGGGTTATCGACCAGTTCTTTGGCGATGTACTCTACGAATTCCCTCATGGCGACACCTCCTTTTGATCTGTTATCTGCGTTTGTATTCCGTATGCAGCATCGGCATGTTAGAAAATCACATACGGCTTACTAACCCATACCTATCAACTTATTATACATGCCTCACTTTGTCACGCTGGGGGAAAAGGGTGTAT
>SLQE01000383.1 GCA_007131635.1 Bacteroidota bacterium
AATAACCAATAACCAATAACAATTAACTGCTTTTTATCGTATTTTCCCAACCTCAAGCTCACTAACGATACGATGAGCGTCGTACATGTAACGAAGAGCTTCGAGTATTCCTTCCGAATGAACCGAAACGGCCCGGTTATATTCCTCTGCAAAAATGAAATCACCCGGTAAGCTTTCGATATTTCCGTCAAAGACCAATCCGACGACTTCAAGATCGATATTGATCACCGGACTGCCTGAGTTACCTCCGATAATATCGTTTGTCGAAACAAAGTTCACCGGTGTGCTCATATTGAATTCTCCCGGCGGGGTAATCCATTGTTCGGGTAACGCCCATGGATGTACTTTGCCGTGAGAATAATAGCGGTCATACAGTCCGTAAAACGTTGTATACGGCGGTGCAATAGTACCGTTATATTCATAGGTTTTCACCACACCGTCGGCTATACGCAGTGTGAAGGTTGCATCGGGGGGAATAGTCGTATCGTAAATTTCGTATAATGCCTTGCCGAGCTGCTGTACGCGGGCGGATTCAGTTGACTGTATGCCGGAAAAAGTGCTGCGCAACGAAGACGAACGATCCCGGGTATTTTTGACGAACCGGATTAATGGGTCGGGAGATTGTAATATTTGCTCCGGCTCCTGTTTCAGCAAACCTTCCACATCTTCCCTGTTCGTCAACAATGTACTCTGCATAATACCGGCCGCGACCGTCACAGGGTCTTGCCCTGCCATGAGCTCCTGAAGGTCTGCGTCGTTCTCTCCGAGAGCAGACTGCATAAATGTTAGTTGTTGGGCTATAATACGCTCCTCGAGAATCGTATCCAACCCTGACGCAGGGAATATCCCGTCTCTGGTCTTTTCAAGATTTTCATCCTTATACCTTTCCTGACGTTCCTCATCGGGAAGATCTATCTGCATCGCAAACTCAACGATATCCGAGGCGATCGCAACCAAAGCCGATCTGCCCAGCCCCCGTACCGAAAGTGCCTGCATCTCGTTAAATATCTCTCTTTTTTCCTGTTGTAATTCCGCTATCTCACCCCACAGGGTACCGTATTCGGTTCGAAGCACATCGCGATTATTTACCTCCGATTTGAAGGTTTCTTCAAAATCTACTTTTCTGCCCATCAGATGCGGATCGTGTAAACCGCGCAAACGGCCGCGGTATGCCTTTTGGGAATTTTCTATTCCGAATAAACGTGTTTCATATTCCGACCGCTTATCGGGATATTCGGCAATATAGTCAGAATATATCCCGACCATACTATCCAGCAACTGCATAATAAATGGATATTGTTTGTCACGATTGAATTCTAACTGAGCCAGAGTAAGCAGCCGGCCAGTTCTGCCCGGATTTCCGGTGACAAACACGGCATCCCCCTCGCGCGCTCCCCCGGTGCTCCACTGAAAATAATAATCGGGATTATACGGACTTCCTTCTTCATCGTAAACCCGCATGAAGGTAACATCCAGATTATATCGGGGATAGGTAAAGTTATCCGGGTCACCTCCGAAGAATCCAATGGATGATTCGGGGGCATATACAAGACGAACATCATCATATCGTTTGTATCCGTATAATGAATATCGTCCGCCATTATAAAAAGTGATGATATTGCATCTCAGTCCGGTTTCTTCCCCAAATCGCTGCTCGATCTCACGTATTTTTTCCTGCCGGAGACGGAGACGTTCCGCGTCCGTTGTTCCCTGTTCAAATGCTGCGAGGACTTCAGCGGTCACATCTTCCGTCAGGATAAGTTGATCGAGGTACAATCCCTCCACTTTTCTTTCATCCTCAAGTGTTACGGCATAAAATCCGTTGTCAAGTAAATTTTCGTCTTCATGGGCAACCCGTTCCAGCGCACCCAGTGAACAATGGTGATTGGTCATAACGAGTCCGCTTGCCGAGACAAAAGAAGCCGAACAATTCGGTAGCCGCAGAGATGCTAACCGGGCATGCCTGAACCACTCATCGGTGGGATTGAAACTATAGGTTTCCGCAAAATATTCTATCGGCGGGAAATCAAACGTCCACATCCTGCCGGTATCAAACTGACCGGCCGGAACGGCTTGAATAGCCGGTTCCACCGGCGGTTCATAAACTACCGGTGTCGTCGTTGCACATCCTGCAATGAATATTGCAAAAATTATGATTGGATGTAAGAGAAATCGGGAATTAATTGCTTTCATGTCGATACCTCGGTTGGTTCCTGGATTTGGATAGAAAAACAAGTGTAATATAATGTGAAAAAACATTAGTTTCAATCATGATGCCGGATTGATTCCATTCCTGAGGGCTTTTACACCCGCCATGGGATAATAATCTTCACAAAAGGTATTTACAATCGAAACGAAAGATACACAAAAACGGCACGGTCTATGTAATTCCCAACGGGGATTCTTCGTATCGGTGTGTTAAAAAGGTTCTGCGCCTGCAAACTGATCTCCAATCCTCTGGCAAAATAAAATTTGTCAAATGCACGGCTTACGGTGATATCAAAAATAGTCGACTCTCCGATCCTCCCATCGAAACCCTCTCCTGAATATTCATCGTCCGCGACATCAACCACAAACTCTTTCCAGAAAGACTCACCGGTATGCGATACGGATATCTCAAAAAACAAATCAAGCGGAAAAAGCAGCTCGAAGGTATTTATATTTTTATATCGCGGGAGTGATTGAGATTCCGAGTTATCGATATACTGATGGTCCGAGAGAATACGGAAAAAATGAAAAGGTCTGACGTCTATCTGCACGGTGATTCCGGGGACGAATTTTGAGCCGTCATTCACGTATGTAAGGGTACGGAGTATATCCCGCGTATCAGGGGACCTGAACGAGCGAATAACCTGTTGGGTAATTTGATCTTTCGTTTTCCTGGCGAACGCTTCCGTTAAGACACTCACATTATCGCCCCTTTGAGAGAAGCCAAGCTTTAGTTCGTGAACTCTTTCGACCAGCAAACCGGGATTGCCGCTTATCGTGAACTCATCTGTCCCCCGTTTCACGCGGAATATTCCGAATTGTTCGAGATATTCCGGCTGATATGCTGCCGATCCAATGCTTGCATACATAGTGCCATAGGAGCTAAAAGTAAACTGAGAAAGAAATTCACCGGAGAGTGCGGGTGTTTGTTCAGGGCGTTTATCGATACGAACTCCGCCGCGAGAGAACAATTTCCCGGATGAAAAAGAAAATTCGATGCCGCCTCCCCATATGACAGAGTGAATATCCTGTAATAATACATTTTGTTTATCCGGCTTATGACCGTCGAGATCTCTCACCCTCAAGTATCCGACATTGCCGGATAATGAAGAAGAAAAATTGCCCGGCAGCGGGAAGTTATATGAAGGGTATAGTGTCCACTCGTTTACCCGAACAGCTCCCGGCAAAGCTCCTGTTATTTGCTTTGTCCACACAAAAGATTCATCCCGTACCAGCGCCAGTGAAATACCCGATGCCGTATCCCGGTAACGGATGCGTCCGGTACTGCTGATATTTGTGTAGTGGTTGAAGAGAGATGTAAACGGAGACATCTCCCAACCGAAGAGATTAATACCTGCGGCATAAAAATCGATGTGCCGATGTTCGTCGATATTATAGACCGCCTCACCTATTACTTTTACCTGACGGTTCTGGCGATTAATCAGCTCAGGGTTATAGCGGGATATCGTAAAATCATTGACCGAACCGGTAGAAAAATAGAAAAACCCTCCTCCGGATATTCGGTAAGACCAGTTATTATCGGTATTCGAGATTGCCAGCGCAAATGAGGGACCGACTTTGTTTTTATTAATGAGCCGGCGTTCCGGTTGTGTAAATAAATGGATCAACGGATCTCCCGTTTCACTGCCCGTGTACAATCGCGAATCGATATGCAATGTATCCGGGATGGGACTACGTACGATATCAATCGATCCGCCCGCTGAAGCTCTTCCCTGCAGCATACTTATACCGGTCGCAACGACAAGGGTATCAACCGTGACAAGGTCGACGGGTACCAGATCGATTGATTGCATACCGAACGGATATCCTGAATACGGTAATCCATCTAAGGTAATGACCGTGCGCGGCGATGTCCAGTTTCCCGTACCTGTTGTTGTAAATAACGGGAGAAACCGCGTCGCGGATAACTTCTGGAAATGAATGGAATTATAAAACGCGTTACTCGCGCGCTGTTTATTGAGTGACGGAGAAATTCGCTTCCCCTCTACCCACCCATCATCGGCACAGACATTCAAAAAAGCCGAAAAATAAAATATCAGCAATATCGCGTAAAACTTTTTTCTGTCAGAAATCATACGAAGACACAACATTAAAAATAAAAATTAACGCCGCTCAACCAGATCGGGATTTGAAAAGGATAGCTGAAGATAGAACTATACCGTGTATAAATATCAAAAACAGGCAGCTTACCCGATCGGAACCGTAATCCCACCTCCCCATGTATCGCAACTTCCGATTCGATAAAGTTTTTACCCATATCTTCCGCGGCAGACCCTCTGAAAATAAAAGTAAAATTATCCCCCCCAATACCGAGAAGTAATCCTAATCCGGATGAAACAGGGATATCATACTGGATACTTCCCGATAGGTTTACCAACCAAATAAATGGTATCTCTTTACCATGGGTATTATTCCGCGGAGTGTAATAGCCAAGCGTAACAGTTCCGATGAGATATACCCGATCCTGAATTTCATATCTGCCGACGCCTCCAAGTGCGGCACTGTCGTTCCAATACCTGCCGAGATCCCCGAAAGGTACCTGGTAGTTACCCGTTACTCCGAATGAGAACTTGTCCCAATCGATTTCTCCCGAATATGCCGGGAACATACCGGTCAACAAACTCCATATTAAAATAATCTTTTTCATCGGGTATTATTGTATTCGCGAATACGGACTGCATAAAGGTAAGGTATTTTCGCGTGGTGAGCAAATGAAAAAAGGAGCCCGTTGCCGCCTGGTGCTTTCACCATCATCACAGGTCAGAAGGAGGTCGTTTACCTGTAAGGAAATAGAATTTGCAGACGACAACGGGCTCTCGTTTCATTCCGTTGATTTGTTATGTTATTAGACGGGAGAAAAATCAAAAAGTTGCAATCAACGACGGATTTTTTTCAGATTTATTTTTGAGGGGGTACGGCAGAGCGTTGCCGCAGTTTTTTCACTCCGATTATGAAGAGGACACCGACAATACATATTGCAAGCACAGGAAAAAGCACCGCAATGAGTGAAATCAGCGTGGCTCCTCCAAGTTCAGCTGTGGAAACGACCGGATTTCCCAAACCGGCCGTTGACGTTGTTGAGGCAAGTCTCGTCAGACCGGTAATAGATTGGAAAGTTGCGGCTATACCGCCGCCGGCAATTATCGCGAGGGTCCAGGAAAGGAAGGGATGAAGTCCGGTAACGGTTGAAGCGGTTAAAATAACACCCGCGATGACCGCGAGAGGAGTTGCGAGAGTATCCAGCAGGTTATCTACAACGGGAATATAGTATGCGAGAATTTCAACCACTGTAGCAACCGAGAACGCAATAAGTGCAGGAGTTGTACCAACCCAATCGAAGCCGGATGCGGGCTCGAGATATCCGGTATTGGCCGCGATACTCATCACGAGCAGCGGGACGAACACCCGAAATCCCGCTGCCGCACTCAGACTTATACCGATGAATATTGAAAGGAGCGTCTCCATTTACACGCTTACTCTTTTCTTTTCCTGTTCACGTATCTTCTTCGCTTCGTCTTTGTATCCCTCCCTGCCGAGTAATCCGTATGTTGCACGCTTACCCGCCTCAACACCGGGTTGATTAAATGCGTCGATATTGTATAACAGACCGGAAAAAGCAGTTTGTATTTCATACATCATTATGAATTGTCCGACCGTGTATTCGTCTATCTGCGGGAAGATAGTTCTGCAAGAAGGACGCTCTTTTTGTGCAAGCGCATATTCGGTTGCCCGCATTTCCGCATCGAATAATTCGGAGAGCTTGTGCCCCGTCAGATAATCGAGCGAGGAATAGTTTCCTTTGAATTTCGGCAGCTTTACATCTTTCCGATATTTTCCGACGGTCAGGAAGGTAAACACTTTATCATTCGGTCCTTCGGTGTAGAGCTGAACCTGTGAGTGCTGGTCGGTTACTCCCAATGCTTTAATCGGAGTTTGACCCACGCTGACCGGTTTTCCCTGGAGATCGATGTTTTTACCGAGACTTTCGGCCCATAATTGCCTGTACCAATCAGCCCAATAGTACAGGGGGCTGGAATAACTCATCATAACCGAGATATTCTTCCTCTTTTCCATATCCATAAGATAATGCATTACCGCATTGAGATAAGCGGGGTTTTTAAACAGGTCCGGCGTTTCACAGCGTTTCAGCATATCGGCAGCACCTTTGAGAAGCTGATTGATGTTGATATCGGCAAACGCGGCAGTCAATAATCCTACGCTTGTCAATACGGAAAATCTGCCTCCGA
>SLQE01000276.1 GCA_007131635.1 Bacteroidota bacterium
AATCCGAGTGTGGATTCACTTGAGGCAAGCACAAATGTACGAACGTTATTTCGTGTCGCAGCCTCGAGCATATTGAACGTGCCCATCACATTGAGCCGCACCACCTCCTCCGCCGGGTGATCAAGAGGTATGGGAATTGCGGCGAGATGCACTATTGCATCGACATCACGGGTATATTGAATCATTGCAGTCAGATCGAGCACATCGCCATACTGATACTCTACGGTATTTTCCGGCTGCTTCTTATCGATCACAATAACACGAAACCGCTCAACAAGAGCCCTGACAACATACCGGCCGAATAATCCGCTGCCGCCCGTAACAAGCACAGTTTTCATAATCAATTACCCGAAAGATGTAAAATTGCATATTACGGAGAAGGAGAGAAAAAAGCAAAGATGAATTGCATTTAAACAATTGTATTTGTAGATTTTAACACCTGCTACACAGAAATATCAAGATAAATTTTCGAGCTTTCATTTGTTTCTCGATATCTTGGTTTTTTTATTGGGATATAATTATGAGAATTTTTGCTTTGTCGCTTTCTCCTGTTATTATACTTTTCTTCTATTTGAGTTGTACGAGCCCGGAAAAAGTCGTAACAGATTATGAATTTACCGATTGGTTTGAGCATACCGGAACATTCCGTATCCCGGTCACCGAAGAATTTGCGGCAGGTTCAGTTACACATATATCACAATTAAATGATTCTATCTATGTATTTATCGATCGCCAACCACCTGTCGCAATAATGTTATATAATATCGTAAACAATGAATTACGAAAGATTGGCAAACAGGGAGATGGTCCCGATGAATATCGACAGCTATATTACACAACTATTAGTAACGACGGAGAAATTAGCTTTTCCGAGGGAACCGGTGCTTCTCTGACGATACTGGATACACAGGGTAGATTAATCGATCATATAACACTGCCGGAATCCGGAGGGACAAAATTTACATTTAATCAGAATTCTGTTGTAGCGCAGGGACGCTATTATAATCACATATACAAATATGATCGTCCTACCCGTGAACTATCCGGGTACTTTCCGATGGATCAAAACATAGGATCTTTTCTACGTCGTTTGCGTATAGCCTCAGGCGGGATTGCTGAAAAAGACGACACCATCTACTGGATGAATATTGTAGAACCTCACATTTACTCGTGGGATATAACATCAGATTCTATGACGATTATTACTCCCAATGCCTGGGATATGTTCTCCGCAAATCATGACCGTTCGCTAATAGGAGAAGCCTCGATGAACCCGGAAATCGGACAGCGGGTTATACCTCAACTTACCCGATTCATGGATTTTGAAATATTTGAACATAATGATAATTCGTATTTTTTGGTTCATTATATATATCAAAACGAACGGGTTCTTCAGATCTTAGATACAAAAGGCATCGTTCACGTAAATTTCGACGCTCACAAACCGGTAGCGGGATTACAAAAAAATAAAATACACTTTATCGACTTATCACGTATGGAGCATGAATATGATATGGTCTTTTCAACCTACCGGTTTTCACCACCTATTGAAATACAATAATGGAGTAAATCAGTGAAAGCATTATTATTTTTTGTATTGTTACTATTAGCCGCCTGTTCATCCCAACCGGAGTGGGATGGATACGTCGAAGAAATCGACGGTATACTGTATATACATAACGGCTCGCTTCCGTATGATGACCGGTTTTCCTTTGATTTGTCGATCATCGGGGAAATCGATACCGAACATATTATATATGAAGATCTTCCGATCGGTGTCATCAATGCGTTCGCTCTTCACACAGACGGGTCATTTTATGTATCTGATAGTCAGAATAACCGCATTCTTCATATCGACCCGGAAGGAACGGTTATAAATTCATTCGGTCAAAAGGGAGAAGGTCCCGGTGAATTCGACTCGCTTTTCGATATCGACTCAGATAGCGATAATAACGTATATGCCCTTGATTATATGCGCAGACGGATATCCATTTTCGATGCAAACGGTAATTTTATCCAAACGATTCCCGTTGAAGAAATGGGATTGCGTCTTACCGTCGCAGAGAATAACACGATTTACATTGGTACATTCGGGATTATGCAACAATCGGATTATCTTATAACGAAATATGATTCAGACGGTTCAAGAATTCAGGAATTGGTCGAATCACCGGAAGACTTCGGCAACGTATTTTCTTTAATTAACATAACAACTAACGATGATGCCTTTTACTGCGCTTTTCCTTATCCATATCGAATCGAACGCTACGACCAGGATGGTAATCTCAAGCACGTCATACTCCGTGATCACCCGGAATTCAAATCACCTTCTCCCCCTGAGACACAAACAGACGGAGAAAGGACAATTATAATCGGCAGCCGTCTACAAAGCGAAATAAACGGCGTCGCTTTTCACGATGATGGATACCTCTTCGTTGGTATCCGAAAAGAAAAGGAAACCGGTGTGACCGAACCCGGACCACGGAAGTCGGAGATCGATATATTTTCACCCGACGGATATTATCTCTCTAGCATACAGCTCCCCGATGACCATAGTATCGGGGGAATTCTCAATAATGTTTTGTATACATTTGTAATGGGCGGACATACTTTTCCGTCGGTAAGTATGTGGGACATCAATAGCAAATAATTGCTTTTTCCAATATACTATAGTAGATTTACTACTATGGAAGACAAATATCTGCATATGAATTTTACCAAAAAAATCCGGAGCATTCAAAAAGCAAAAAATAGTTTGCTTTGCATAGGCCTCGATCCTGTGTATGAGAAGTTACCCGCTTCGTTTAAAAAGGCAGAACATCCGATCCGTGAATTTAACCGCTTTATCATCGAATCGACATCGGATATAGTGTGCGCATACAAGTTCAACCTGGCGTTTTACGAATCATACGATCCGCACAAGATCGATATATTGCGTGAATCCATCGGGATGGTACCTCCCGGTATACTCATCATAGGCGACGGAAAACGAAACGATATCGGGAACTCGGCAGAAAGATATGCAAACATACTCTTCGATGAATATGATTTCGACGCCGTAACGGTGAACCCGTATATGGGTACCGATTCGGTTGAACCTTTTATAAAAAATCCGGATAAAGGAGCTTTTATTCTGGCACTGACTTCAAACCCGGGAGCAAAGGATTTTCAGAAACTGAAAGTCGGGAATCAATACCTTTACGAAAAAGTTATTCAACGGACTAAAAAATGGAATGTCCGCAATAATATCGGACTTGTGGTCGGCGCAACACATCCCCGGGAACTCGCTGCTATCCGAAAACGCGTACCCGGCATGCCCATACTGTTGCCCGGCATCGGTGCACAGGGCGGCGATCTGAAAAAATCCGTTGAAAACGGTTGTTCGAAACAAAACGACCTGCTACTGATAAACGTAGGACGATCGATCATTTTTAGTGATAACGTACGCGAGACTGCATTACAGGTGCATGAGATGATCAATATATACCGGAACAAAAAATAATGGATACAACAACAATCCGGAGGGATCATTATGGCTCGCACAACAATGCTGCCCGAAAAATTTCTGCACGAAGTTTGGGCACAGCAACTTTTCCGCACATCCTATCTTGAATCAAACGAAGGGCACCGGGTAACGGTTATCGATCCCGGTAAACCGAACTCGGATACCGGTCCGGACTTCCTCGATGCCAGAGTGCAAATCGGCGACACGCTCTACGCCGGAGATGTCGAGATCCATCGCACATTGGAGGAATGGACAGCGCACCTCCATCAGCAGGACCCCAGATATAACAAAGTCATTTTACATGTCGTGATGCATGCCAATGAAGAATCTTCCGAAACAACCGCCGAAAGCGGTCGGAAAATTCCGACGCTTATACTGGAGAAATTTCTGATTGAACCGGTCCGGTCGGTCTGGAGGAAATCTATACACGGTGAAAGGGAAAAACGTCTCAACCGCATACCTTGTTACGGCAAAAACAAGTCGGTGGATTATCCGATAAAAATTAACTGGATCAATACGCTCGGCTCACGCCGGATGGAATTGAAAATGCGAATAATGCGGAACCGCCTGCACGAACTGGCGTCGCCGGATAATTTTGATTTACGGGAACCCGCGGCACGATACGGCGAGTTTCCGTTCCGGGGTAACATCGATGAGGTTCCGCCGCCCGTCCGACCGCCGTCAACCGACGACCTGAGACGAAAGGATGCCTGGGAACAATTACTTTACGAGTCAATAGCGGAAGCTCTTGGCTATTCCAAAAATCAGTTTCCTTTCCGCAGACTATCGGCACTTGTGACTTTTCCGCGGTTACGTGAAATTCCGGAATCGGCACGCGAGGCACTGCTTTTCCACATGGCTGGATTTCTCGATGCTGACCTTGAGGATTCATATCAGATGCAACTACGTGAAACAGTACGCAATCAAAAAATCAAAATTAAGCAGACACCGATGAATGCCACCGAGTGGCAGTTCTTCCGGTTACGTCCGCAAAATTTTCCGACGTTGCGTATCTCCGCTCTCGCAAGCATTGCGGGTAAAATGGCGGAGCGACCTGTGCTGGAGTGGCTTTTGTCAACCGTAAAAAATCCCGGTTCATCACCGCGGGAAAAGCTGAAGAATATAAGAGAATACTTCAGCGTACCCGCAAAAGGATACTGGATGAACCATTACACCTTTGGAAAGAAAACCGCACGGGGATTCTCGCTCCTTGTCGGAAAAAGCCGTATAGATGAAATAACGATAAATGTTTTTATCCCGTTTCTCTTTCTCTATGCGCGTACGTACCGCGATATCGGGCTGCGCTCGAATACAGAATCACTCTACACAAAGATTCCGGCACCGTCAAAAAATGCCGTTACACGTAAAATAGACGACGAGCTCATCATCGACAACAAGCATACGTCAAACGCACAGATATATCAGGGCAAAATCCAATTATATAAGTTTTATTGCAGAGAAGGAAGATGCGATGAGTGTGAAATCGGGAAGGTGGTGTTTGTGTAATATGATTGATACATTTTCCAAGCTTCATATCGGCCTTGCCGCGACACAGGATCGAAAAGACAGAGCGGAACTGATGAGAGCATATTTCGATTCCGAGCCGGACGGACGAAACCGGCACTGGGCAAAATATCTTTTATCACATGGAGAACAAAAACGATACATTGATTATTATGAGCTTCGCAAATGTACAAGTGAATGTACTGAGCTCCCGCTCTGGCTCATAGAGGAATGCATACAACACACGGGTAATGTTAATGAAGCCGTAACGCTCCTTGTCAAATCGATTGGCAGTCAGGGAAGCGTTCCGTTATATACTATATTGGAAAGGATCCATACTGAACGGGCAGAATCCATCGAATCTAAATTACTGTATATCCAATCTGTCTGGAAAACAATATCAGAAACCTCCTTATACATATTCAACAAACTCATCACTGCCGGGTACCGGTCTCCGGTTTCTGAAAAAGAAATCGATCACATAACCGGGCCGGAAGACACACTCTCACCGCCACTGCGCACCATCAAAGCCGTCCTGCTCTATACTTCCCAAACCGAGTACACCTTCGCGGTATGGAACAACGATCTCCTCGTTCCGGTCGTCAAAACAACCCGCGGCATGCTGCCCGGGGATCATTTGTATATCAGAAAATTCGTTGCGACGAATACACGTGAACGCTTCGGTCCCGTACACAGCATCAATCCGGAATTAGTGTTCGAAATAGGCTTCGAAGCCGTCGAACGAGCTTCGCGCCGTAAATCGGGAGTGAAGTTAATCTCTCCGCGGGTGATCAGACGATGTTATAATGCAGGATTGGATGATGTTGACCGGGTGGAAGTTTTGCATTCGATGGTGGATGTGTAAGATGGTGGACGCCACCTTCGGGAAAATTATCGGTGGAGACCATCTGAGCGTATGGAATGCGCGACGGGAGATGGCCTCCACCTGGATCATTAAACTAAATACAAAAAGGTGGACGCCACCTACTAACCCGCAAAGCCATCCCGCAGGTGGTGCCCACCTTTCGAGAGGCAATGATAATTTAAAAATATTTAATATATTATATCTATGAACAAAACAAAACTCTGTTACCTCAACGTTATGCCGTTCCTCCTCGTTGTTTCCATTTTCTTCGGAGTGTATACCTCCGAAGCAGCAGACGTCCCGGATCCACGTACAATTTATTTGACCTGGATTGACGATCCTTCGACAACCATAATCGTTCACTATCATGATTATGCATCAAACCGTACCGAGACAAAGCTTGATTTCCGACGAAAAGGAAGAGCACAATGGTTAACCAAAACAGGAATATCGGTACGGCATCCTTACACCGGTGACGCATCGACAATCGTTCCGCCCGAACCGCTGCGTCTGGTTCATACCGTTCACCTCACGGGTTTGTGGCCGGATACCGATTATGAATTCCGTTTCTCCGAATCGGGAAAGATATAC
>SLQE01000037.1 GCA_007131635.1 Bacteroidota bacterium
CAATAAACGGGTTTGCAAACTTTTGACGAAACTCCTCCACCTTTTGTTCCAGTGCTTTCTCTTTATCTTCCGCCTGTTCAATTTGTTTTTTAAAAATAATTTCCACTGCTCCCTTCGGTCCCATAACTGCAATTTCCGCAGAAGGCCAGGCATAATTAATATCCCCGCGCACGTGTTTTGAATTCATGACGTCATATGCTCCTCCGTAAGCTTTCCGTGTAATCACGGTCAACTTCGGAACAGTTGCCTCACAGAAAGCATACAGCAATTTCGCCCCGTGCTTGATAATACCACGCCACTCCTGATCGGTACCCGGTAAGAACCCGGGCACATCCTCGAAGACAACAAGCGGTATGTTGAATGCATCACAAAATCTAACAAATCTTGCACCCTTGATGGATGAATCTATATCGAGGACACCCGCAAGCACTGCCGGCTGGTTCGCAACGATTCCGACGGAACGTCCGCCTAACCGACCGAACCCCACAACGATATTCGGCGCGTAAAGTTCATGAACTTCAAAAAATTCTTTATTATCGAGAACTCCCGTGATGACATCTTTCATATCATACGGTTTATTCGGATTGTCGGGAATAATAGTCTGCAGTTTGTCTTCTCTCCTGTTTGGATCATCACCGGTATCGACGTACGGCGGATCCTCAAGGTTATTTAACGGGATATAACTCACCAGCTTTCTCACTGACTGCAAGCACTCTATCTCGTTTTCACACGCGAAATGAGCCACTCCGCTTTTTGTTGCATGGGTTAATGCCCCACCAAGATCCTCGAACGTAACATTCTCGTGAGTTACCGTTTTGACAACGTTGGGTCCGGTTACGAACATATGACTGCTATTTTTTACCATGAGAATAAAATCCGTTATTGCGGGTGAATACACCGCTCCCCCGGCACACGGCCCCATCACTGCAGAGATCTGCGGTATGACCCCGGAGGCAAGTGTATTCCGAAGGAAGATGTCCGCATAGCCGCCGAGACTCACGACACCTTCCTGAATACGTGCTCCGCCGGAATCATTCAGGCCGATGACCGGCGCACCGACTTTCATTGCCATATCCATTATCTTACAAATCTTCTCAGCGTGAGCTTCGGACAGAGAGCCGCCGAATACGGTAAAATCCTGACTGAAGACAAATACCTGTCTGCCTTCGATTGTTCCGTAACCGGTCACCACACCATCACCGAGATAGCGCTGTTTCTCAAGTCCGAAATCATGAGAACGATGACGGACAAGCATATCGATCTCTTCGAAACTTCCTTCATCGAGCAGTATATCCAACCGTTCACGCGCGGTCAGTTTTCCTTTTCCGTGCTGTGCCTGAATTCGTTTTTCGCCTCCGCCAAGTTTCGCTTCCTCTTTGAGTTTACGCAGTTGTTCCAATTTATCTTTATTCATTATATTTTTTTCTGTTGTTGTTGAGATGCATTTCCTGATATGATAATTATTTAATGATTGATAATCAACGATGGTTGATTAATACACAGTATTTTACGATACTGTATTCTACATAAATTATTCATAAATAAAATTCTTATGAAAACCAAATTAGACATCGCGCGAAACTGGCTTCCCCGCTACACCGGCACCCCGATCGATTCGATGGGTGATTATTTCCTTTTAACCAATTTTCAAAATTATCTGGAAAAATTTGCCGGAACGTTCGGCTGCAATATTCTGGGTGAAGGCAGACCGATGCAGACATCGACGAATTCCGCCGGATTAACCATGATAAATTTCGGGATGGGTTCGGCAAATGCAGCGACCCTTATGGACCTACTCATGGCCCGGGCACCCAAAGGTGTGCTGTTCCTCGGAAAATGCGGCGGATTGAAAAAATCGACGGAGATCGGCCATTTCATCCTTCCTATTGCCGCAATACGCGGTGAAGGGACAAGCGACGATTATATGCCGAAGGAAGTTCCCGCCTTGCCATCGTTTAAACTCCATAAATTCGTATCGGAAAAAATTATAGCCCACGGTCAGGAATATCGTACCGGTGTCGTCTACACAACAAACCGCCGCGTCTGGGAATGGGACGTCAAGTTCAAACAATACTTAAAGCAGTTAGCAACGATCGGCATCGATATGGAGACGGCAACGATTTTCATCGTCGGTCTGGTGAACGAAATTCCACGCGGCGCGTTACTGCTTGTCTCGGATATTCCGATGGTTCCCGAGGGTGTAAAAACAGAGGAATCGGATAAACTGGTAACCGAGAGGTTTGTCGACTTGCATCTACAAATCGGTATCGAAGCAATGACCGAGTTGGGGGAAAAAGGTGAACCGATAAAACACTTTCGATATTAGGGAAACAATCGGCTCACTTTATTTACAAGTCATTATGATGTTATTGACACCCGGTCGTCCTTCCACAGACACGATACACTCCCTGCCAGCGTAGTACGTTCGCACATTACGTCGTCGTCTCGCGAGCGTATGAAGGGTCTTTCACCTTCTCATCGTCTTTCCCGATTTTCCGTATTCCCTTCGATTCGAGAAATTCTCCGATACGTTCTTTGGTACTATGAATAACGAGATACATATTCGGTATCACAAACAGAGTCAGAAACATTGCGAATATTAAACCGCCGATCACGGCAACGGCGAGCGGCTGCAGCGTTTCGGATCCCTCACCGATACCGAGTGCAAGCGGCGACATTCCGACAACCGTGGTAATCGTGGTCATCATAATCGGACGCAACCGCAGCGGTCCTGCTTCCCTGACGGCTTCGACGATGGTCATTCCGTGATCGCGCCGCATCATTTCAATGAACTCGACAAGTACGATCGAGTTGTTCACCACGATTCCTGCGAGCAATATGATTCCGAGCAGAGCTGTCGCGGCAAGAGGGATACTCGTTATGTAGAGTGCCGCCACCACACCCACGAGAGCAAACGGGATCGTGAGCATAATAACAAAAGGATTCAACAAGGATTCGTATAATATGACCATCACGACATACACGAGAAAAACAGCAAGCAAAATCATCATAAATAGTTGCTGATTACTTTCTCTCCGTGCTTCTTCCTGACCGCTGAATGTCGTGCGGTATCCTTCCGGCATTATAATGCCTGCAAGTGCTACACGCGCATCGGCCGTTACCTCCGCCACCGAACGATCGGTACCGGAAACATTTCCGGATACGGAGACCATTCGTCGCTGATTGTGTCTGTCGATACTGACCGGTCCGACACCTTCGACAACCTGCGCAACATTTCGCAGTGGTACTGATGCCCTTCCGGGCGGATAGAGAACAATTTGATCGAGATCCCGTATACTTCGCACCTGATCCCGGTCATAGAGAACCCGGATATCGTATTCCCGCGCACCTTCTATGTAACGGCTTGCGATGGAACCGTCAATAGCGGTTCGAACTGTTTCACCGATGTTACGCATCGATAAACCGAGTTCGGCAGTCCGCTCCCGGTCTATGTTGATCTGTAATTCGGGGCGTGCTTCATCAATTGATTTTTCCAATCCGGACAACCCCTCGATCCCGTGCAAGGTCGATATTATTTCATCGGCAATTACCGACAACATACGAATTTCATCCCCGTATATATTAATCTCGACGTCGGCCCCCGAACCGCCGAACCATAATCCGGGTATGCCCTGCTTCCATACGTTAATACGGGCATCGATAAACTGCGCCTGTACAATCTTTTGTCGTAGCTGTGCTATCCATTGGTCGCTTGAGATGCGCCGATCGCGTAAGGGAACCAATTTAATGTCGAGCGATCCGCGTGTCGGGAATTCTGCGGTCGCGCTCGACCACATACGGCCGCCCGCCACCGTGAATACCGACTCAACGGCAGGCATCTCAGTAATCATTCTCTCAAGTTCAGTTGCAAGGAAATAATTATGTTCGAGGGAGGCAGTCGGAGGTAATTCATAGCGTATAGATATACGTCCGTCATCCATTGAAGGGAGGAACTCGCCGCCGAGATCGCTCCATATATACATCGCACCGACAAACAGAAGAATTGCAGCCGATATCACCAGAAGCTTATAATGAATTGTCCAATCAAGCATCCTTTTATAGATTTTCACTGAACGTTGAAATCCCTTATCGAAAAGCGTCAGCAGTTTATTCGGCTTACCGGAATGTTTCGATTCGAATTTAAACAGCTGTGCCGATAACATCGGTACAAGCGAGAGTGCTACCAGCAATGATGCTATTATTGCGAAGGATATCGTTAATATCAGTTCGGTGAATACCATCGACGCAAGTCCGGCGATCATTAAAAACGGTAATACCGATGCAAGATTTGTTGCTGTAGCGGCTGTCACGGCAGAGGACACCTGATTACTGCCGATATGGGCCGCTTCGACCGGATCGTGATGTTCTTTTTGTACGCGCGATATGTTTTCGAGCATCACAATGGAATTATCCATGAGCATACCGACTCCGAGCGCGAGTCCGCCAAGTGATATGATATTCAGCGTCAGATCACCGAATCCCATCATGACAAATGTAGCAAGTATCGCGATCGGAATCGACGTTGCGATTATGAACGTCCGGCGGATACTGCCGAGGAACAACCCGACTATTATCATAGCCAGCGAGCCGCCGACAACAGCCGCGGTGGACACACTTCCGATTGAATTTCTTATAAATTGTGACTGATCCGATATGACCGACAATTCAATATTCGGCGGCAGCATATTGTTTTCTTCCAGGAACACAATCTGATTGAAAATACCGTTTGCCACTTCAACCGTATTGCCGGTCGGCTGTTTGAACAGCGTAACCTTTATACTCGGGACGCCGTTTAATCGTGTAAAGACTCTCTGTTCGCGATGAGTATCCAGAACTTCGGCAATATCCCGCAAACGAATTCTGTCTGCCATGGTACCCCGTGGATTAGAACTCGCTGCCACACCGGATACACGATTCACCTGAATACGGGTATCTTTTATATCGTCTATCGAGGTGAATCTTCCCAGAGTTCGGCTTGCATATTCCCGGGATCCGGCAATGACCCTCCCGCCGCTTGCATCGATGTTCTCATCGCGTATAGACTGAATAACATTGGAGACCGAGAGCCCGTATCCCTCAAGTCGGCGTTTATCCAGCACCACCTGTATTTCACGCTGCAATCCACCAGCGACATCAACCGATGCGACACCCGGTATCGTAAGAAAGTAATTGACAAATTCTTCTTCAGCCCATCTTCTCAGTTGAACGGGATCAACCACATCGGAAGAAAGCGCAATTTCAACAATCGGCCGCTGGGTCGGATCGAATTTAAAAATCATGGGCGGATTCATATCCTGCGGTAATCTTCCCCGCGCCCTGTCAAGCTGTGTACTCGCATCCCTGAGCGCGAGATCGATATCCTTTCCGAAATCGAAACGAAGCCGAACGTTTGCCCTTCCCTCCTGTGTGCTGCTCGATATCTCTACTATATCCTCGGTGGTGGCCATTCGTGATTCAAGAATTTTCGTCACGGTTTCTTCCATAACTTCAGGATCGGTTCCCGGATAACTGACGACAGCCATAACAACGGGATAGACAATTTGCGGGAGTAAATCAACCGACAGTGTCGTGAAGAAAAATATACCGAGTACAACAATTACAGATACAATAGCAAGCGAGCCGAGAGGATGCCTTATCGACCAGGAGCTAAAACTTTTTTTCTCAAGATATTTTTTCATAAATCCTTAACTCTCCGTAATTAATTGTACCGGAATTCTGTCCCGAAGCGATGCTGCTCCGCGGATTACAACTTTTTCCTTCTCGGAGAGGCCTTCGAGTACTTCGAAATATTCTTCAGTACGCATGCCGACTACAACTTTCCGGTAGTACGCCGTATCATCATTCACGGTATAAACATACCGCTCACCCTGAGGACTTGTTATCACAGCATGAACGGGCACAACCAGTACATTTGGTCTCTGCTGAGTTTGAAATTCAACACGCGCAAATAAACCCGGAAACAGCCGGCTGTCTTTGTCAATAAGCTCTACCTCCACCGGGATAAGGCGTGTTGTCGGATCGGCCGCGGGGAATATGCGCCGGATTCGTCCCCTGAATCTGCTATCTATGTATGCATCGACCTGAACCCCTACTTCGTCTCCCGGCCGTAAATACGGTGCTTCGAGTTCACTTACACTGACGCGAATTACAAGCTCATCCATATTGGTAATGGTGAGCAGATGCTCGCGCTGCGAAGCAATATCCCCACGGTCGACTCCGCGAAAGGTGATAACACCGCTAATCGGCGCATAAATGGTTGTATATTCAAATAATGCACGACGATATTCGTAACGCGACTCTGCTATTTGCGCCTGAGCAACTATATTCTGGTATTCCTGCTCTGATATCAGATTCCGCTCGTAAAGCTGTTCCGCCCTGTCAAGGTTTCGTTTTGCTTCACGGGAGCTTGCTTCGGCCTCGCGATATTGTGCA
>SLQE01000029.1 GCA_007131635.1 Bacteroidota bacterium
CCAACCTGAGCAGGAATCTATCAAACAAATTCTGTTCATAGCCAAGCTCGTATGCGATCGTCTTCTCCAGGTGTAAGCCTGGATTGCCCATAGAGGTAACCAGACCGCTGAATTCCCGCTGAAGCCGGAAACGTAACGTCGAACTTGCTTCAGACCGGAAGTGACCGTAGTTAAAGAATAACTTCGAATTTTCTGTAATCGGGTGAGAGATACCGAGCCGCGGACTCAAACTCCACACAGGATCGACTTTTTTTCGCGGAACGTCCTCCTCTATCCGGTTACCATATCCCGGTGTGAAATATACATCATACATATCCAGATCATACCATTCGATATTCGGATCCGAGTAATCCAACCGCAATCCGATATTCGCGATGAATCCACCGTACTCCATTTTATCCTGGATATAGGCGCCGAACCGGAACGGAAAAACGTCATATACCTGTGTCCTGTTCCAGGTATCCATGCCCGGATTTTCGGTATAAGAACGAATCCGAAAATCGTTATAGGTAAAACTGACACCGGTTTTTATCTGATGATTCGCGGTGACCTGACTTGTAATATCGAAATCGAAGGAGGTTGTTGTATTTGTTGTCGTATCCCGCCCTAAATTCATCCATCCTCCGATACCCATTCCCAAATTCAATCCTTGTGACGGTACATGCGTAGTACCGATATATCCCTCCGGTGCCTCATCTATAAAAAATCCCGGCCATAATTCAAATTTTCTTGTGGTATCACGGTCGGCAATTTGATACACATTATGGCGGTTTGAATTATATTGTACCCGGACTTCGTAATATGTCCTTGGTGATATTGCATTGGTGAGCTTCATACCGATCATATTTCTGTATATAGAACCGGGGCTGAAATAACCCGGCATATACAACGCCGAACTTGACGCGAGCCCTGCGACCTCACTCTGGCTCCTGACCAATCTTCCGGTCGGCGTTGTCATCCAGGTGAAAGGAGAGACAGAATAAAATTCACCGTACAAACCGGTCAGAGTTAATTTTACCGAAGGTGTTATGTTTGAGGTAACGCGGACCTGACCGTGTCGATCGGTATAACTATCACGTGAGAGCGGAAGAACAAACATTTCACGGTCTTCAAAATAAGTCGCAAAAAACCGCATATCCCCGAGCAAACTGCTTATAAAGGGCACCGGTCCGCCAACGCCGATATCAATTGTGTAATCCGGTTTTTGTATATTACCGTCACGGCGACGATACCATTGCCATATCCTGTATAATTGTTCCGGCGTTAAATCCGTGGATGGATCACCGTCTGCAATCGTTCTTTCCGAGGCCGCATTCCAACCCTGGAATTCCGGATACTTACGCTGTGTATATAGATCCCACGCTCCGTTGTCGGTCCCGGTCCACATAACATCGGGATCCGTATATGGCCGGTTAAAATAGCTGTCTTTTGCATATACCGACGGACCGAAATTTTTGGGGGCGGGCGGGCTGTAATGTATGATCGCCCGTACTGAATATCGATCGGTGGATCCCTCCCGCGTCACGACATTCACAATACCCGAACGGACATTGCCGTACTCCGCATTAAATCCACCCGTCTGAATCTGTATGTCCTGCATTGAGCTGAGACTCACTGCCGTGTACGGTATGTTGGAGCGTTCATCATCCATTGATAGCCCATCGACGATAAATCTTGTTTCCCGGGCACTTCCTCCCCGGATTATGATACCTTCGTTTCCCATCTCAATGCCGGCATGCAATGATAGTACCTGATCGATCGATTGCACGGGAAGATTCTCAATGGTCTCGGAGTCAATAGAAATAACACTTGCCGAGACGTCGCGTTGTACGATAGGCCGCTCCGCAATAATAGTGACTTCTTCAAGTTCTAATGCCGTCTCACGCAATGCTATGTCTATCGTTGTTGTCTGATTTATGTTTACACGGGCATCGAGAACCCGTACGGGGTCGTAACCGATCATCGATGCCGTCACGGTATGTGTTCCCGGCGGAACGTTTAATATCGCGAAATGTCCTTGTTCATTTGTTGCGGCGCCAAGAAATGTTCCTTCGATAACAACGTTTACACCGATCAGCACAGTGCCTGTCTCGGCGTCGGTTATCGTGCCTTCTATTTTTCCCGATTGGCCAAAAACGAAAAGCGGAAGGAACAACATGACAAAGATGCGAGGAACTAATTTCAAATTCATGGTAGCTCCCATATTATTTTCGTAAATAAGAGAAATTAAAATTAAAAAAACCTTCATAATTCTAAAATGTAAGGTGTACGGATAACCGGTGAATATCATTGAAGACGGCATACGGGGCATAGGAATAATCCAACCCCACACCGAATTGTGAAATGCCAAACCCGAAGGCTGCCCCCGATGCATCGTTCACCGGATTGGTGGTATATCCTCCGCGGATTGCAACCATATCCATAAAAATATATTCCCCGCCAAAACTCACATACTCAGAACCGGAACGCGGATGTGAAGCATCAACAGACAAATATAGTTTGTGAGATTCAGGCATTGCCGGGAATAAATCCAGAACATCCATCGAAACGCCGAATCTGAACGTGAGAGGAAGCTGAAAGCCCTCCCGTTCATACGTAACTTCCTGTGAGAAATTCCGGATCGACATACCGAACACCAGACTTCTGAATCCCGTCACGTATCGCGTGCCGAAATCAAAGGCGAGAACCCCCATTGAATAATCCTGTTCGGCCGTTTCAAGATCGTCGGGATCAACACCCGGTATAAATTCTATCGGCACGACACTGCCACCCAGAGATTGGTAAACATATTTGACATGACCCCCGACAGAAAAACTCTCCGATAGTTCAATACCATAGCCAAGTCCTACCGCCGTAGCAGTCGGTTTAAAGGTCCCGGTATCGATAAATCCCTGTTCATTGTCCGCCACGCGTGTGCCGAGGAATTCTCCGTAATCCAGTACGAGATAGGATAACCCGATCACACCATATCTTCCGTCAAAAAACTTCATTGCCGCAGTACCGGAGATATATTGAATGTCGGCAATCCATGTATGTTGATTCACCCGCACGTCTACCGTTGAATTCAACCGTGCTATGCCGGCCGGATTATAAAATAATGCAGCCGACGTTCTCTCAAGGGTTGTAAATGCTTCGCCCATCGCCGTTGCCCGGGCATCGACGCCGACGCTTAAGAATTGAAATCCCGTCTGCGCCAGTTTTTCCTGAGAGTGTAATCCGGGCGCCGCCATTACACATATTAGAAAGGCTATTACTATATATCGAGTCATTGTTATTCTCCTTAGATAGGAATAAGTATTCATGCTTTTTCAGTCTATCAACGTTCCTGGAATTTCCAGATCCAAAAGTAATGGGCCGCTTGTTTCAATGGTGAACGTGTTCACCACATTATAACGGATTGAATGTACATCACCGGGGATTTGAACGACAACCGTTGTGAGCGGCTCTAATTCTATGGAATTCGGTCCGCCCGTTTCATCATCATGTTTTTCGAGTTGAATCAGAAAAGCGGATTCATTACGTATTGTAACCCACGTAGTATTCCCGACAACTGCATTCGGCGGTTCTATCTTCAATGATGCCTGTAATAACGGCGTGAGCCATCGTTCACTCCCGGCGATGATATTTTGTATCCATGTAACCATACGCCGGTCGAACATCGCTTCGCGCAACGCCTCCATTGATTTTTCTTTGCTGAATATGAGCGTCAACGGACGATGTGAATCGGTTCGCGGGGTGTAAGTATCAACGGTTGTTCCATGTATATCGGAATTCGCCAGAATTGCAAGATTATGTTTCCGGGCGATGTCTATTACCTCGGGATAATACGTACTGTGGTTACCGAATTCCACGCCATGCACCCATCCCTTGTCAAACCATTCTCTATGAATGTCATACACGCGCGAGATTCCGTCAGGCTGCTGCCCTCTCCAACCGGGGTGGTTCCAGAAAATATACGCTCCCTGACGCAGCGCTTCTTTCATAACCTCGGTTACGTCATCCTGCCGGAGTTTCTCGGGATCATCAAGAAAAATCGCATTGAGATGCCCCGGCGGCATTCCCCGCGTGATCTCTACTCCCTGAACCAGCAGTAAACCATGCCGTGATGCAAGTGTCTTTGCGATTTCATATGGTCTCGCTGCATCGACCTTTACATCGGCAGAAAACGGGGTATACTCCAGGTGATCGGTTAATGCAAGAACGTCAAGACCGTCACGCCATGCCTCATTCACCCGATACGTCGGCCAGACAAGCCCGTCGGAAAAAACGGTGTGTGTATGAAGATCACCCTTCAAAGTAATATAACCGGGGATATCGGGTATTTGGATCTCCTGTCGCTGAGCATTCGCTTGCAGAGACAAGAGCAATACAGGAATAATTATTAAAAGCAGTTTCCGGATTTTCATTATAATCTATCTCGTTTTGATCGCATAGTATTTTTATTTATGAATGTTATCACCACACAACGACAGATTGATTCAGGTCGGGTGCGGTAGCAGGGAATTTCAGATCTTCACTGTTTGGTATTTTTACCTGCACGTAATATTCGAAGTTATTCCCCCTGATTTTGTCATACGGAATTGTTGCATGGTATACACCGCGATCGATATGTTCAAACCGGATGCTACTGTACCGTTTTTTATCCAGCGGTTTCCAGTATAATACCGGAGGCGCCACATCTTCGGAGGAAAGCACCATTGCCCGGACAAGGTAATCCTCCTCCGGTTCAAGCAACGATCTCCGCGTAGGAATTATGAGTCTTGGTTCGCCACGGTAATCCGACCAAACCTTCGATTCGGGCAACGTTTCCCCGAGTATTTCGGAAAGCTCCTCATCATACCTGTCAAGCAACCGGTAACTGCTCAAACTTGTCATTTCCAGGTTTGCAATCATTCCAAGCTCACCGGTAGTAGATACCGATTGGAGCAGATAGGTTACCATTTCTCCCCATTTCTTTTCAGCGGCTGCCTTAAGAGGAAGAATTTCGTCCACGATCCATGATATTTTTCTGTCGTGAGTGTTTTCGGCTCTCATTTTTTCGACATATGATTCGATAAGACCAAGTTTACAGCCGACTTCAGCCATTGCACGGGTATAGAGAAACATGTTCAACCAGTAGTTATATCTCTCCCTGTTACCTCTTCCCTGTATCTCACTACCAAGTGCAATAAATGTTTCTAAAAAGTCAAATTCTTTCCTCAATTCCTCCCACGGAGTCGGGATTACTTTGACCACGCCCGGTGATCTGGCGTACCAGCCGGAAGGACGGAAAAGATTCCCGTGATGATATTCCCCCGTATCAGAGCCATCAAAAGATGTAAAGATATCTGCCATCTCGGAAGCTACGGATGCACCGAATTGTGCGGCTGACCAATCAAGATAGAAATCCCGCGCAGGCAGATGCCGCACCGTATCATGCGCAGAATCTTTCCAATCACCGAATTCCCAACCCGACTGCGCCAGTGCTGAAAAATTCGGAGATAATACTTTCGTACGCCAGTGGATTCCCATATAACCCGAACACCCGTACCGCAAGGCATCAACTGCATCCTTCCGTGTTCTCCCGACCCAGAACTGAGGCGATATCATAGCGGCATCGTCTTCCAGCCAGGTTATTACCCACCTCGGACGGTCAGTGATCTGTCCGAAGGTCGTATCTACCGGTATATATCCGACAATACGATTTATGCTGCTGAACGGCATCGACTTGGGAAATTCCCGGTGAAATAGCTGCGGATCCTGCGGCGGACCTACCACCCAGCCACTGGTTGCAAGCGTGAACGGAACATCTAATTTATCCGCGACATCAAGGGCAATCTTAACGTCTTGCACCGTATTTTCAATATCTTCTTCCTCCGGTCCCCGCCATGTCCAGAACTCCCTCGTCCAGAGCCAGTAATAATCAAGAGGATGTGTTTTATTGATTCGTGTAAAGACTCCCTCATAGAGTTCTTCGGTTATTTCTTTTCTGTCGGGATAGTTGCCGTCAGGATACATATGATTTAAAATATCCTGAGGAGGGATGAGGGGGGTTTCTGTGCCGATACAGGTATTCACGCCGAGCCGTTGTGCGAGGGAGAAAGCATCGCCTAACAATTTACCGAATTCATTAAAAAGCATGACGTTTTCTTCTTCGGTATGTGGCCATGGTGAAATATCTTTAATATGATCCGCTCCGTAATTGTCCGCATCGAATAATTGAGAAGCACCGAACGAAAAGTCCGATGTTTTTTTCGGGTGATAGCCCCATGTGCTGTCCATAGTATTAAAATGCAAAGCCGGATAGGCAACGTTAACAGTACCGTCTTCATGTATTGCATCCTTCGGACCGATCCATGTTGCAATTTCAGCTCGTTCGTATCCGCGGAACGGCTCAATCTCCGGGTAGGTGTGGAGCCCGATAAAATTCATTTGCATC
>SLQE01000250.1 GCA_007131635.1 Bacteroidota bacterium
AGAAGGCCCGCGAGGGAATCATGAATGGACAGACACCGTTTGGTGCATGTATAGTAAAAAACGATCATGTCATAGTATGTGTACACAATGTCGTATGGAAAACCACCGATATTACCGCTCATGCGGAGGTGCATGCAATTCGTGAAGCATGTAAAAAGCTCGGCACGGTCGATTTGTCGGGATGCATAATCTATTCAACCTGCGAACCCTGTCCGATGTGTTTCAGTGCAATCCATTGGGCACGAATATCGAAAATCGTATTCGGTGCATCCATCGCAGATGCGGAGCAGGCCGGGTTTAACGAGCTCCGTCTATCAAATGTACAGATGAAAGAGATCGGAGGAAGTCCGGTCGGGATCGTCGGAGGATTATTAAGAGAGGAAAACGTACAATTATTCGAAGTATTCTCTAACCTGAAGGATAAGAAAATATACTGATTGAATTCAGTATCTTATGAACCTTGACAGATTATTCCGCTTATCAGATAATAACACTACGTTCCGTACCGAGATCGTAGCCGGATTGACCACCTTTTTAACCATGTCGTACATCATTTTTGTCCAGCCCGCGGTTCTCTCAGGACAGATGTTTGGATTTGAGACGGGATTGGATTTTGGGGCGGTCATGGTCGCAACCTGTTTGTCCGCCGCCCTTGCAACACTGATTATGGCATTGTATGCCCGGTATCCTATCGCGCTGGCTCCCGGTATGGGACAGAACTTTTTCCTTGTATTTACGGTGTTACCGGCTGCCGCGGCAGCGGGAATAACGAACTCATGGCAGGTTGCGCTCGGGATTATTTTCATTTCAGGTGTGCTCTTCCTGATCCTTACACTCATCGGGATTCGTGAAAAGATACTTGACGCGGTAAGTCCGAGTATGCGAAATGCAATCGCCGTAGGCATCGGATTATTCATTGCATTCATCGGGTTGCAGAACACCGGATTCATCATCAAAGATCCCGGAACGGCCGTAACGTTAAATCCTGACTTTCATTCCCCTGATATACTCATCTTCTTCATTGTGTTTTTATTCACAGCTATCCTGCATGCGCGGGGTGTGAGAGGATCGATTTTACTGGGCATACTTGCCGCAACGGGAATTTCGATTCTGTGGTACACATTAATTCCATATCTACCCGATGAAATCGGGGGATCGGAAGTCGTTACCGAATCGATGTTGATGAAAGACTTTGTGATAGCGGAATCTATCGTGTCATCACCTCCGTCGATAGAGCCGACGTTTTTTAAGATGGATATCGTTGGTGCACTGGCCCTTTCTATGATACCGTTTATTTTAATTTTCCTTTTCATGGATGTTTTCGATACGATGGGTACGATTATCGGGGTCAGTGAACGGGCGGGATTTATAAAAGATAATAAATTGCCGCGCGCAAAAAATGCTATGATGGCAGATTCGGTCGGTACCGTCGCGGGAGCGGCTTTCGGGACGAGCACCGTTACCAGCTATATCGAGAGTGCGGCAGGGGTTGAACAGGGAGGGAGAACCGGCTTAACCGGTGTTGTTGTGGCTGTACTATTTTTGCTGGCGCTTTTTTTTAGTCCGGTAATATCAATGGTTGCCAGTTATCCACCCATAACGGCGCCTGCACTGGTCATTGTCGGGAGTATGATGATTCAAAACGTCAACAAAATAGATTGGGGCGATTACAGTGAGTCGATACCGTCGTTTCTGATAATTATCGGGATACCGCTCACGTATTCGATCGCCGACGGTCTTGCGCTGGGGTTTATCAGTTATCCGGTGGTTAAGTATGCAAGCGGAAAGGGAAAAGAAGTGAAGGTATTAATGTATGTGCTTGCGGTTATCCTGCTCGTGTACTTTTTATTAGTACGATCCGGTATGTAACTCGAGATAATTAGTTCTTACTGAAAAAGTATTAGTCAATAGAAAATACGGGCGAACCGTTCATTATAAAGATCGGAGCGAAAGATGGAAAAACTATTTAGAAAAGGTTCCCTTGCTGATATAGATAAACGGATTTCGGGTTGGATGGGACAATACGGATTTGTTACCCTCCGGTTCTCGATAGCAATCGTGTTTATATGGTTTGGCATATTGAAACCTCTGGGTATAAGTCCGGCTGAAGAACTTGTACGGGGGACCGTATACTGGGTTGATCCCGATATCTTTGTGCCGTTATTGGGGTGGTGGGAAGTGGCAATCGGGGTGACACTTCTTTACCGGCCTCTTGTCCGTATCGCAATTCTTTTATTATTTCTTCAGATACCGGGAACGTTCCTCCCGCTTGTTTTACTTCCCGAAATCACATTTACACACATTCCGTACGGTTTAACAACCGAGGGTCAATATATAATTAAAAATCTGGTAATTATCGGTGCCGGGCTTGTACTGGGAGGTACCGTGAGACGGGATGACGAGAAGGAAATATTGTAGTTCAAGTAATACTTGAAGATTCATCACAAAGTTAGTATACTGATAGAGAGATTCAAATGCTTATAGACCAGGATAAACCCGATGCAAACCGCCATTTCATTTGTTCTTGACGATAAAATTACATCGATAGACTTTGGGAACTCTTCTGCGTTGACGCCGACGACGACTGTGCTGAACTACCTCAGAAGTCTGCCCGAACATAAAGGTGTAAAAGAGGGCTGTGCCGAAGGGGATTGCGGAGCGTGTACGGTGGTACTCGCCGAACCGATAGGGGATAAACTCCGGTACAGAGCAGTGGATTCCTGCATAGTATTTCTTCCGATGATTCATGGTAAACAACTCATCACGGTTGAGAACCTTAGAACCAATTCATCCGTATTACATCCCGTGCAGCAGGCGATGGTCGATACGGACGGCAGTCAGTGCGGATTTTGTACACCGGGTTTTATTATGTCGATGTTTGCATTGTACAAAAACCGTACACACCCCACCCGCGCCGAGATTGACGATGCGCTTACCGGTAATCTCTGCCGGTGTACCGGTTACAGACCGATTGTGGAAGCGGCGGCAAAAGCATGCGTAACAAATGGAAAAGACTCTTTTACCGACAATGAATCGCATATAATCGGGCTGCTCAACGCTATATCGCGGGAATCCATATATATCGAAACGGATAAACAGCTTTATCAGCATCCCTCTCAACTGAAAGAAGCCTTACGGTTAAAAGCAATGTACCCCGATGCTCACGTGACCCACGGTGCTACCGATATGGCACTGCGCGTCACAAAAAAACACGAACTGTTGGAGCACATAATAGATCTGTCCGGAATAGATGAATTAAAATATTTTAACGATGCCGATGGTACGGTCACTGCGGGTGCAGGACTCTCATTGACGGATCTTATGCCGTATCTTAAAAAAGATTTCAGCGCATTATATGCGATGCTGGAGGTTTTCGGTTCGCAACAGATCCGTAACTTTGCCACACTGAGCGGTAATCTGGGAACGGCATCGCCTATCGGAGATACACTTCCGGTTCTGATAGCGTACGGTGCAATCGTTATACTCGAGAGCGAAAGAGGAAAACGTGAAATTCCGGTCGGACAATTTATCACCGGTTACCGTGAAACCGCAAGAGAATCTGATGAACTCATAACAAGCGTTATTATCCCGAAGCCGTCGCCGAACGAGATCATCAGATCGTATAAAATTTCAAAGAGAAAGGATCTTGATATTTCAACAATAAGCAGCGGATTTAAACTTGTTGTGGACAATGAAGGTACGGTTGCATCGATCGTGCTTGCATACGGCGGTATGGCAGAACGCATTAAAAGAGCGGATAACGTAGAAAACTTTTTGTCCGGAAAGAAATGGAACAGGGATACCGTCGAAGAGGCGATGCAGTATATCGACAAAGACTTTAACCCGATTTCCGACGTCCGCGGCGGCGCGGAAATGCGGAGAGTGGCGGCGAAGAATTTGTTGCTTAGGTTTTGGTATGATGTTGAGAAGGAAATTGTTCTTGATCAAGAATAGGTTAATAGTCCCGAAGGGATGCCTCCGGCATTATCGGTTATTGGTTAATCGTTGAGTATAAGCCCATTAACCAATAACCGATAACCATTAACGGTTGACTCTAACTTTATAGTTAAATGGCATGATAACAAATGAATAACCCATCTCCCCATGAAAGCGCAACCCTCCACGTCACAGGTGAGGCCGTCTATGTCGACGACATATCGGTAAGCGACCGGCTCCTGACCGGACGGGTTGTGTACAGTCCGCACGCCCGTGCGAAGATTAAATCGTTCGATCTGACCGATGCAGGGAGGGTCCCGGGTGTTCAGGCGATACTTTGTGCAAAGGATATCCCGGGTGTTAATCAAATGGGACCGGTTGTGAAGGACGAACCGTGCCTTGCCGACGGTGTGGTAAATTTTGTGGGACAAGCCGTATTTCTTATCGCGGCTGAAACGAATGAACAGTGTATCGAAGCGGAGCGGTTGATCAGGGTAGAGTATGAAGCGCTTGAACCCGTCCTTGATATTGAGACAGCGATGAAGAAGAATAATCTTCTCGGCCCGCCCCGTACCATCGAAAGCGGTGATGTCGTTAAAAATATGCAATCGGCACCGCACAATATCAAAGGTATACTCAACACCGGCGCTCAGGAGCACTGGTATCTTGAATCGCAGGTAGCGCTGTGTATTCCCGGCGAAGAAGATGAAATGCAGGTTTACAGCTCAACGCAGCACCCGTCGGAAACGCAGGCGCTCGTTGCGGAAGTTTTGGGGATCGGCAAAAATCAGGTTGTAGTCGAAGTGCGCCGGATGGGGGGAGCGTTCGGCGGAAAAGAGACTCAGGCAAATCATACCGCATGCTGGACTGCACTGCTTTGTCAGGCAACCCGCAGGCCGGTAAAAATACGGCTTTTCCGCGACGATGATATGATAATGACCGGCAAGCGTCACAGGTTTCTCATTAAATATGAAGCCGGGTTTGATGACGACGGAAAAATTACTGCTGTTGACTTTGAGCTGAACAGCGACGGCGGTGCCGCGGTGGATCTGTCGTTTGCGATTTTACAGCGCGCAATGCTTCACGCCGATAATGCCTATTTTATCCCGAATTTCAAGGTTACCGGTAAGGTATGGAAAACTAACCTTCCTCCCAATACCGCGATGCGCGGCTTCGGTGGTCCGCAGGGAATGGCGGGAATTGAAACTGTCATAGATCGCGTTGCCCGCTATTTGAAAAAAGACGCGGCTGAGGTTCGCTATAAGAATTTTTATGGAATGGATTCCGATAATGTTACCCATTACGGCGAAGTCGTTGAGAGTAACCGGTTGTTTTCCATCTATGAGCAGTTGATGAAATCGTCGGAATATAAACGACGACGAAAAGAAATCGATGAGTTTAACACGTTGCACGAGTTCCAGAAAAAAGGAATCACAATAACACCGGTGAAATTCGGTATTTCGTTTACAACGACATTCCTGAATCAGGCAGGCGCTTTGGTACATATATATCAGGACGGCACGATACTCGTCAACCATGGCGGTACGGAGATGGGACAGGGACTGCATACGAAGATACAAAGTATCGCGGCGGCGGAATTTGGTGTGAGTATCGATAGTGTGAAAGTCAGCGCAACCAATACTTCAAAAGTCGCCAACACCGTTGCCACCGCAGCGTCGTCCGGTTCCGACCTGAACGGTATGGCGGTGAAGAATGCAATCGATAAACTGAAGCGGAGGATTGCCGAAGCTATCGTTACTGTTTTCAACGAAAAAGAAAACGGTGCGCCGGGTAATCCGGATGATATCCGGTTCGAAAATAATTCAATTTTCGATGTGAAACATCCGGAGCGGACGATTTCGTTTGCCGATGCGATGCCGCTGATGTTTATGAACCGGGTAAGTTTAAGCGCAACGGGATACTACCGTACACCGGATATCGGTTGGGATTCAAAGGAAGGGAAAGGGAAACCGTTCTTCTACTATGCGTTCGGAATCGCAGTTACCGAAGTACAGGTGGATATTTTAACCGGTTGTCATACTCTTCTGAGAACCGACATCTTATATGATGTAGGTGATTCACTCAATACAAGATTGGATATCGGTCAGGTGGAAGGCGGATACATTCAGGGGCTCGGATGGGTTACTACCGAAGAGGTGAAGTGGGATGATAAGGGTAACTTGCTGTCACATTCACCCGATACATATAAAATTCCGTCCGTTCAGGATATACCGAAAGATTTCCGTACATCGTTATTACAAAGCGCGCCGAACCCCGTCGGTACCATACGTCGGAGTAAAGCCGTCGCCGAGCCGCCGTTTATGCTGGCACTCTCGGCATGGCTGGCGATAAAAGATGCAATTTCGGCAGTCGGTAATCACGAAATCGAGCCGGAGTTCTCGCTGCCGGCTACGAATGAGGTGATCTTGTTGTCGGTTGACAGG
>SLQE01000078.1 GCA_007131635.1 Bacteroidota bacterium
ATATCGGGTAAAAACTCCGAAAGGAAGTAATGCCACTCACCGTATATTCCGGAGCCGATCTGATAACCGATTATTCTGCTCGATAAAGGAGATTGCTCGAAGTGGGCAACGAAAGCACGGAATAAACGCTGCATATCCGTCTGCCAGGCATCGGATGCGAGCGACGGTTCACGGAATTGAATCCCCCAGTTCCAGCCGCCTTCCTGACTATATCTCACGGGACGGTACTGTCGCTTATCTTCCGGTTCGACGGGGATTGCACATGTTATGAGCTCATCGGGATATCTGTTCTTCCACCATTCGGGTACGTCGAGAAGAACGCGCGGCAGGAAAAAGGCACCCGGGTGTTGCCCGAGCAGATCATTAAAATGATTCTCGAAAATTTCCAAGGAATATCTCTCCGGTTCAGGCCAGGCGGCATTGAGACCGAGTATGGGATGCAGTATATGTATTCCCGCATCGCTAAAATACTTTGTGCTGTCGACTAATCCCCAACTCCAGGCAAGCAGGGGATACACCTCTTCATGATTGATATAGAGACGGGGAATGTCACGGTCGGTTTTGATTTCGGCCCTGACTTTTCCTTCACGGGAGAGTTTTTCTATTTCACCGAAAGAACTTGTCAATTGTTTCTTCCTTTCGGCTGCTATCGTTGTATTCTGCCGGAACCGCCTTTTTCGATAAGCGACGTAACTTCTCCGGCTGAAACGAGGTTGAAATCTCCGTGAATAGAATGCTTGAGACACGATGCCGCGACAGCAAACTCCAGCGCTTCCTGTGAAGAGAGTCCGGTTACCATGCCGTAAATAAGACCCGCACAAAAGGAGTCGCCCCCGCCCACGCGATCCACAATATGAACATCATATTTTTTACTGGTTAAAAAAGTTTCTCCGTCCCACAGTACCGCCGACCAGCGGTTATCGAATGCCGAGATACTTTCTCTAAGGGTTATGGCGACCTGCTTTAGGTTCGGGAACCGACTCATCAATTGCTCCGCAACCGATTTGTACATGCCGGTATCGACCGTTCCCGATTCGACATCCGAGTCCTCTGCTTTGATACCGAAAACCATATCGGCATCCTCTTCGTTTGCAACAAGCACATCCACATACGTAACCACTTCAGCCATAGTCTTTTGTGCTTCCTGGCGGCTCCAGAGTTTTTTCCGGTAATTTAAATCGCAGCTTACCGTCAGACCATGATCCCTTGCTTCTTTCACGGCTTCGAGTGTCGCTTCTGCTGCGGATGGGCTCAGTGCGGGTGTGATGCCGGTAACGTGAAACCATCCCGCGTTTTCAAATATGGTTTTCCAGTCGACCATCCCCGGTCGGATCTCCGATATTGCCGACCCGGCTCTGTCGTAAATTACCTTCGATGCGCGCTGTGAAGCACCGCTTTCGAGAAAGTAAATCCCGATTCTGGATCCGCCGCGCAGAATGTAATCGGTCGCAACGCCGTACCGGCGGAGTTCGTTGACTGCCGACTGTCCGACATCGTTGGCAGGCAACCGGGTTATGAAATATGCGGGGAGCCCTAATTGAGCAAGCGATACGGCGACATTCGCTTCACCGCCTCCGTATTGTATATTGAATTGCGATGCCTGAGCGAACCGCTGATATTCCGGTGTGGCTAACCGGAGCATGATCTCACCGAATGTAACGATTGCTTTTGTGTTCATATTATCAAACTATGCATGGCGTGCTCTCTGTACATTGCCAACCAACAGTTTTGCACGCTCGGTTAATATGCCATATTGTTCATTTTTTATTGCTTCTTTGTTTAACAGATCGCTGCCGATACCGACGGCGGCCGCACCTGCCGCAATCCATGCCCCCACATTATCAACCGTAACACCTCCGGTCGGAATTAATTTAAAATCGGGGAACGGACCGCGGATATCCTTAATAAAATTCGGACCGAGTGAAGTCGCGGGAAAGAGTTTGACGAGATCTGCCCCCGATTTTCTTGCCGTGTGTATTTCGGTTGGCGTGTAACAGCCCGGGATACCGAGAACATCACGCTCAAAACATGTTGCGATGATTGCATGATCAAGAATGGGAGAGACGACATATTGAGCTCCCGACTCAATCACGCGCACTGCGCTTTCGCTGTCAGTCACCGTCCCGGCTCCGATAATTATCGAACCGTCATTATCTTTCTGTAATGATTCAATGATCGATGCCGCGTTCGGTACCGTCATGGTTATTTCGATAACGTGAACTCCGCCCGCGAGGATTGCCTCGACAACTTTTTTTACCCGGTCACCGTCTTTCATCCGAATGACAGCAATAACGCCATACTCCTGTATGGATGTGGTTATTCTTTTGTGATCAATTGTTTTCATTTTGTTGATACCTCTTTGCCCTTTGTGTATTATCTGCGATCTTTGTGCTTTATTAGTTTATTACGCAGGAGCAACATCTTTTTAAAATATTGCTCTGTCATACTATGTTATAAAAAATGTATAATACGGTTTGCTCTCCGCCATTCGTAATATGAGGAGCGCGAGTTCTCTTGCGTGGTAGTCTCCCCACATTGTTGACTCGCCCACCGGAATTTTTCTGCCGGGAGGAATATGATCCCAGCCGTTCGGTCGGTGATATACCGAATGCAGTATCAGACCCTGATGATTGGGGTCCCGGGAGACATACGGATCACCGAAAACATGATCTGCGATCGTTAATCCCGCCTGCAGATATTTTGATGCTTTCTCCCGGTTATTTTTTGTCGAAAAATAATTTCCGAGCCGTATCAAACCCTGAGCGGTGATAAGAGCCGCGGAGCTGTCGACAGGTTCATAGTCATTGAACGGATCCGAAGGTCTATTCAGGTAATCACCGAGCATCGGTAATCCCGGGGCACCGGTGTCCCAATAGGGGATACCGTCGCTGGGAGAATTGTCGATGTAAAAATCGGCTGTAGCTTCGGCAGCCGTCTCAAATCGCTGAATAACAGCCTGTTTATCATCGTAACCCTGGAATTCCGTCTCGGGTATTGTATGCAGATATTCCAATTCTTCCGCGAATCCGCATACAATCCACGCAAGTCCGCGTGTCCATGTTGAAAAGGGTGAATAGCCCTGTTGAGTGCTCGGGCAGCGGTAAGAACCGTCGTTTATATTGAATATCGATTCATGGACAACTCTTCCGCGGAGGTCGTATGCGTCCCGGCGCTTACCATAATATATGGTAAACTCGGCTGTGGTGTCCGCGTGTGTTAGCGATCGGTGAAGCAGTGATATTTTTCTGTCTTTCTCGCCCATAAGAGCATGGCCGAGCTGGTGCGCGACAACCAGCGATCGAAGAGAGCGGATAGTATCTGCGAAAAGCGAATGCGGGCCGTTGAAAGAATAAATATATCCCGACTTTTCTCCAAGCTCCGTCCATCGTGCCGCCTGTATTGCCCCGCTTACTTTCAGAGCCATTTCATAAAAATTCTTTTCCCAGGGGTCTTCGGGAATCCTTTGCTCGTACATAAGACGATGTAAATTGCCGTATGTGCTTACGTTATTAAAACCGTGGTCATGGACACCGATATGACTTACGTGCGGTGCCATATAGGTTACCGTACCCTTTCGTCCTATTTTAAGAAATGCTTTATCGTCGGTTGCGTCGAATTGTAGAATCGCCGATCCGAATTGGAAACCCTGTGTCCATTCCGTCCAGCCCCGCGTGGTATAGATACCTTTTTCTGTGTAGACGGGAGTTCCGCGATTTATATCCCACGAATTCTGGATAGCACTGATTTTCTGTGCCGATAATTCGAATAATGTCCTGACCTTCGGGAGCAGTTGTTCCGGTGTTATTGCAGTATTGATTTTTATCATTTGTGTTCCGTTTGATTATTAAAATGTGTGGATATGAAGGCCGCCGTCGATACTGATCGCATCGCCCGTTGTGAAGGGGAAATATCCTTTCAGGATGGCTTCCACTGCGAGTCCGACATCGTCCGGTGTCCCCCATCGTTTCTGGGGGACCAGACCATTGGCAAGCAAGGCATCGTATTTTTCCTTTACGCCTGAGGTCATATCGGTAGCCATAATTCCCGGACGCAATTCATAGACACGGATGCCGTGTTCGGCGCATCGTATTGCCCACAGTTTTGCCGCCATACTTAACCCGGCCTTGGATATGCAATATTCCGGACGGTTAACAGATGCGGATTGGGCAGAGATGGAGCTGATAAATATAATATTCCGGGCGGCATCATCCGCACTCGCTTTCTCACGCAGCCAGTAATTGACCGCTTTCTGCGTCAGGAAAAACGATGCGGTGAGGTTGACGGAAAGAACCTCGTTGAACGATTCAATCGTTGTCTCGGTCATATCCCTCCTGACACGGGGAGCAATACCCGCATTATTCACGAGCGAGTCGATGCGGCCGAAACGATGTATTGTCTCCTCAAAGAGATTTTCACAATCAGCGGGGTCACCGATATTGCCCCGAATCGGTATGAACTTCTGTTCCGGAGATTGTTTTTTTTGTTCGCAAAGGCGAGCGGCTTCTTCTGCCGCCTGTGTATTGTTGGCGTAATTGAGCGCAACGGAATAGCCGGATTCCGCGGCATGCAGCGCGATGGAACGGCCTATTCCACGGCTTGCGCCCGTAATAAGAACAACCGGGGGTTTCTGTGGCATGTCTGTATTTGAGTCGTTGTTATGGTTGTCGTCTGGTTTTAAAAATCACGGTATCTAAAGATACTATCGCGGGGAAGGAAAGTCAAACAGATATATTGGAAAACAATCTGTGTTTTACTGATGAAATAAAAATCCATATGTGAAATTATTTTTATATACTCTTTTATAAGAGAAAGAAATTATGTATAATTATGTGTCAGGAAAATAATCAGCATACCGAAAACCAAACTAGTCTATAGCATGAACTCCACGTACACGTGAATATAAAGGATATCACAACATATGAAAACAGTATTCGAAACAGATAAACTTGAACTCTCATATTTAAAGAATCTATGGGATGATACCAAAGCCGCATCGTACGGCGATGATGATGTTGCGCTGTTACTATACCGGTCTAATATCCTCGGATCGGATCTGCGTATAACGAATTACGCGGGAGGAAACACAAGTTGTAAACAGAAAGAGAAAGATCCGTTAACGGGCGAAGAAGCCGATATACTTTGGGTGAAAGGATCGGGCGGCGATATAGGAACCATGAAGAAAAAAGGACTGGCAAGTCTCTATCTCGAAAAACTTCACGCACTGAAAAATAAATACAAAGGTATCGACCAGGAGGACGATATGGTGCCTTTGCTCGGTCATTGTATCTATAATCTTAACACGACCGCTCCCTCTATCGATACGCCCTTACACGCTTTTATTCCCTATAAACATATCGATCACCTGCACCCGGACGCGATCATTGCAATTGCAGCAGCAAAGGACGGGAAAGAAATTACACAGGAATTGTTTAAGGGGACGGTTGCCTGGGTCGACTGGCAACGCCCAGGTTTCGATCTCGGATTAAAACTGGAAGCCGCATTGCGCGATAATCCCGGTATCCGCGGTATAATACTAGGCGGTCACGGACTTATCAACTGGGGGAACACGTCGTATGAGTGTTACTGTAACAGTCTGGACTTGATCGACACGGCGACACGGTATCTCGAAGAGCATTACGGAAAAAACAGGCCGGTGTTCGGCGGGGTGAGCACAAAATCGCTCGATACGAATGAGCGTCACGAAAAAGCCGCAGCACTTCTGCCGTTACTGCGGGGACTGTGCTCAAGTTTTAATCGTATGATCGGACATTACACGGACGATGAAAGAGTGCTCGAATTTGTCAACAGCAAAGACCTTGAAAAGCTTGCCGAACGCGGCACAAGTTGTCCCGACCATTTTCTTCGCACAAAAATCCGTCCGCTCGTGTTACCGATTTCCGCCGTATCCGATCTTTCGGATATGGAGTCGGTTAAAAAACAGATAGAGAAAGAATTTGAATCATACCGGGAATATTATAAGTCGTACTATGACAGATGTAAGGACGAGCATAGCCCTCCGATGCGCGATCCGAATCCGGTCATACTGTTATGGCCGCAGGTCGGTATGTTTACCTTTGCAAAGGACAAACAAACCGCCCGGGTTGCATCCGAGTTCTATATCAACGCGATCAATGTAATGAAGGGAGCGGAGGCGGTATCGGATTATGTCGGATTGTCCGAACAGGAAGCGTTCAACATTGAATACTGGGCACTCGAAGAGGCAAAGCTGAAACGGATGCCGAAAGAAAAACCGCTCTCCAGAAAAATTGCAATAATAACCGGTGCCGGCGGCGGTATCGGACGAAGTATCGCGAAAAAGTTTCTTGAGGAAGGAGCCTGTGTTGTCATTACCGATGTTCAAGCGGAAAGATCGAA
>SLQE01000253.1 GCA_007131635.1 Bacteroidota bacterium
AGCATTCCGGTGTATTCAACACACATAAATATGACCGATGCAGAACTCGAACTGCATGGCGTTACGCTCGGTATGATCCGGATTTCGGTCGGCATCGAGGACATTAACGACCTGAAAGAGGATTTTAATCAGGCACTGCGGGTGTAACGTAGCACACTGTCAAAATCGGGCGGTATATAAAAAAGGAGTGCATCTCACCGACACACTCCTTCAATTTCAAATTAAATAAACTTACACAATCCCGATCTTTCTCACACCCGGGCAAGCAACGTGTATTCGTTACCTTATCTGATCAGGGTCATTTTTCTGGTAATTATGGTACTACCTGTTTGCAGGCGATACATATACACACCGCTGGCCAGCGAAGAGGCATCAAATGTAACGGTGTAGTTGCCTGCATTTTGTGTTCCGTTAATCAGTGTTGCCACACGTTGACCCCGGATGTTGAAAACTTCCAGGCGAACCTCGGCAAATTCCGGTAACTCGTAGCTAATTTGAGTTGTGGGATTAAAAGGATTTGGATAGTTCTGAGACAAAACAAATTTTCCGGGAATTGCCACTCCCGATTCGGTACTTGTGGCATTATCATAAATACTGATGACCAGATTGTTGATGGCCAGTCCTGAGCGGAGGCTACCGCCATCGCCTTCGGCATTGGAAAACTGCCAACGGAAATAAGCCGTTTCACCCGGTGCCAGCGGTGCGAAGCTGTTCCCCGTTCCATCATCTATGGTTGTAATATCCACCAGTCCGGTGACCGTAACCCTATTTTCTTCGAGCGATCCGTCAACTTTGGTTCCCGGAGTTGTCGTTGATGACGGATTATCGGTTGAGAATAGATCGGTTTCAAAAGTTTCTCTTTCATCGGATTCAAGCAAATCATCGTACTTAAGTCTGATCCTGTTTCTTCGGTCGCCGATGTACCAGGCTTCCACATCGTAACTCACTTCGAATGTACTGACCGGTTCATCGGTGTTATTGGTGAAGGCAAAGAAGAGCCGTGCATCCCGCAGATCATCCGGAGCACGTTCACGGATACCGAAAGAAAAATCAACATTATTGGATGTATACGCGGAAAGATTCCCGTATGATACACCCGGATCGCTCGTTTCGAAATTACCGACGCCACCCCACGGATCCCCCAGACGGCCTCTATCCCACGTTACCCACATGAAGGACGGCAAGGTTTCCTCCGTACCGCGATATTCGTTAAAATCCTGTTCATACGTTTTATTATCGTTGGTGAACGAGAAGGTTTCGACCTCTTCATAAATACTGATCACCAGGTTGTTAATTGCCAGTCCTGAGCGGAGGCTACCGCCATCGCCCTCGGCATTGGAAAACTGCCAACGGAAATAAGCCGTTTCACCCGGTTCGAGCGGTGCGAAGTTGTTCCCCGTTCCATCATCTATGGTTGTAATATCCACCAGTCCGGTGACCGTAACCCTATTTTCTTCGAGCGAACCGTCAACTTTGGTATCACGTCCGGTCGTTGATGACGGATTATCGGTTGAGAAAATATCGGTTTCAAAGGTCTCCCTCTCAGTAGATGTAAGGAGATTATCATACTTGAGCCTGATCCTGTTTCTGCGGTCGCCGATATACCAGGCTTCCACATCGTAACTCACTTCGAATGTACTGACCGGTTCATCGGTGTTATTGGTGAAGGCAAAGAAGAGCCGTGCATCCCGCAGATCATCCGGAGCACGTTCCCGGATACCGAAAGAAAAATCAATATTATCGGATGTATACGCTGTAAAATTTCCATAAGATTCATCGGGATCGCTCGTATTGAAATTACCGACGCCGCCAAAAGGATCTTCAAGACGGTCTTCATTCCAGGTGACCCACATGTAGTCCGGTATGGTTTCCTCTATACCCCGATACTCGTTAAAATCCTGTTCGTAGATTTTATTATCGTTGGTAAACGAGAAGGCTTCCATGGCCGATTCGTGAAGAATTTCATCCTGTTGAAGGCCATCTCCGGTTCGTGCTTCGCTTATCGAAGGGAGCACGAAAAAAATCATTATACATATTGTAATTGTATTTAATAAAAGAGTGTTCATAGTTATCTCCTCCATTTATTTCATTATTATTTCATGTCATATGGATATTCTAATTCCCTTCAATCACAATATCATCAAGACGAAGCATCGCACGTCTCCCGACATCTTCGAGAGCACGCTCTCCGGTAAAATAATATTTCCACCGTAATTGAACATACTCCTGCCCGGCAACCTCAGCAGGTAATTCTATCGGGCCAAATTGTTGTGTATGACCTTCTTGATCATTGCGGCGATACTCAACCGGGAAACCGTTGTGGAGCACACCTTTAAATGGACCATTTATACCGACACGGTACTGAAGACGCAAACTATAAATACGGCTATTCGGCAGGATAGTACCGGCCAGGAATGATACGGTCACAGTACCACTGCGTCCTGTATACAGTCCTACCACGGCGGCATAACCATCACGGTTGTCTCTCCCCGTATTTATGAAAGAGACACCATCCTCAGCAAGTCCGTTTATTCTCGATCTGCCCGTTAACTTATACGGAAAACCGATTTTATCCTGATCGTCGGCATGGTAATCTTCCGACTCGATGAAATATGGATCGGTCATTTCATCCTCCAATTCAGGATCAGCCATATTAGACTGCTGAAATATCATGTTCTTTGGAAATGCTAATTGCGGTTTATCTTCATCCCAGTGATTGAAAGTATAAGGCGTTTCAGAAAGATTATGTGCTGCGGGATTCATTTCATCACCCGGGAAGAGTTCAATCGGTTCTTCAGGCGACGATGAGTCGCTGCAAGACATTACTATTATTGCTATAACGACAATAACAGAGAGTTTATTTATCAATACGCACATCAATTTTAGTCGGCCTTATCCGATACTATTTCGATATTGAAAGATCCAGTAGAGTTTCAACATATGTTTTTAAAAACCAGAGAAGTCATTACCCTCATTTTACATATGAGACAATGACTTCTCTGTTTTGAGTTATATAGTATACCATACGCCTATGGAGAGGAAATCAGGGCAATCTGACTAACGTTCTCACCTGGAACATACTGAAGTTTTCGGGCGCCAAACTTCCAGCGCCGTCCGCATGTTCATCGTTAAATACCAATGCGTAATTAAAGTTGAATTTGATGAAACGTGTAGCATAGTAGTTCAAACCAAATGTCAGAATTTCCTGCCTTCCACCAAAAATACTTGCGCTCTCATCTGTCAGGTCATGAATACTATATCGTGCAGCAAGTTGCAGAGCACCCCACGGACGACGCGGATGATCGAAGTTTGCGAATTCACCCTCGGAAATAGCATACCCGCGTGATTCTCCGGTTAGGAAGTACGATGCTTTTACATAGCCGCCCCAGAAACTCGCGTCCGGTTCACCGTTCATGCGATTCACATTGAACATTTTATATTCACTCTGAAGTTGCAGCGAACCGAGAACTGTACCGAACTCAAGACCATACCGGGTATAGTTGCTCACATCGGATATCTGTCCGGTGTTCAGGAATCTATATGAATCGTTGTTCGAGATCCGGCTTTCAGGGCGACCGCGCAGACGGACCCGGTTTCTATTGTCTGCATCCGGAGGCCGGACAGATGCCCAGGCACCGAGATGGACGATTCTGCGTTCCGCTTGAATTGGTGTATATACGACACGACCATTGAAGCCAAATGCTTCGTTATCATCTTGAAACCTATTTTCGTCTACTATCTGACCATGCACACCCCACTCAGTCCAAAATCTTGGTGTATAGAACGTTGCAACAAACCCCTTTCGGCGTCCTTCTTCAAAAATTGAGTCACCCGAACGCTCGAGGAATGTAAGCATCCGGGAACTTGTTAAACGCTCGAGCCCTGATATTTCTTTAAAATTACCCAACTGAAGTTCCAGCGTCCAATTTGGATTACGGAAATACCTTTTAATCCAGAAATCTCTCGGAGTAGCACCGCTTCCGCGCCCTGCATTAAGATCGATGTAAGCTTCCCAGTCTCTGTACATAGTCGCTTTAAACTGAATGATTCCGCGCCGCAATTGCATACCGTTTCGCATCGGGATTTCGTCGGGAGTGAAATATACGGCAGCATCCCAGTACATGCGATGATCGAACCAGATTTTCCAGTCACCCGCTTCATCTTCGAAGACAAGAATACCTTCCTGCACTTCCGGCAGTTTTAATATCGCGGAATGGATCTGCGTCGTATCCAGCTCTTCGGCCTGTAAACTTATACTCATACTGACTACAAGCAGAAATGCCAGAGAAATAATACTGTGTAACTTTACTGTGGACATATCTTCCTCATATATTTGTTATTGGTGATGTTTGTTTGAGAAATATCCCGGATATCAAGAAATTCGGAGTCGAGCGTCCAATCCTTAACGTCAACGGGTTTTACTATAGAGCTAATATTATCTTTTTGATCTTTTCTTACCACTTCCTGCTCGAACACATTCTGCACAAAAAACAGAGCTATAAAACTGAATACCCCGGCAATGATAGGTGTTACTACCCATCCGAAAGCGATCCTGCCGAGGATCTGATAATTGATTCCCTTACCCCCCTTTACAATGCCAACGCCGATTATCGCACCGATAATTGCCTGAGAGCTCGAGACGGGAACAAGCGGTAAGGTCGGGAGATGAAGAGAGATAAGTATGTTTTCCAATCCCTTGGACGCGAAAACGAATAATACCAGCGATTTGGACAAAACAACTATTAAAGCGAGAATAGGTGTCAATTTAAATATATCGTTCCCGACTGTTGTCATAACGCGATACGAATAGGTATAAATACCGACGGCGATTGCAATGGAGCCGAGTAAAAACAACTGCTGCGTTCCCGAAAAACCTACGGTACCGAATAACGAAAGATCACGGAATGGAGATGCGGGGACAAAAACACCCATCACATTAGCGATATTATTCGCTCCGAGACTGTACGCTCCAAACGCACCGACCACAATTAATCCCAGGCGGGTGTATGCGTCCAGTTGCAGCATATGTATGCGTATCGATCCGAGATATCTTTTAAAAATAAGAAACAGAATGATCGCGAAAACAGCGGCGAGTATCGGCGAGAACACCCAGGTTCCCATGATCTTAAACAGGACACTGAGATCGGTCGGTGAATTGGTAAAGATATTCCAACCTATGATCGCCCCTACCACTGCCTGCGACGTTGAGACGGGTAAATTTAAACGGGTCATCCAGGCCACCGTGATCCCTGCCATAAGCGCAACGGTAAACGATCCGGCCAATGCATTTACAGCGCCTAATGAACCGAGTGTTTCGGTGGTTCCCGCACCGCTTATTACTGCACCGAGTATCACAAAGATACTGGCAATAAGTGCCGCAACTTTAAAACGGACCATCCGGGTGCCGACGGCCGTGCCGAATATATTGGCAGCGTCGTTGGCGCCGAGCGACCAACCGAGGAACAATCCGCTTAAAAGAAAAAACCAGATCATATGCTGTGAATAATTTAGATGTATCGTTTTATTGTTGCTATTGCCAACCGGTCGCACACATCTTCGGATTCCTCCGCTATCTGCTCGATATGATAAGCAAAATACCGCATGTGGATCCTGTGGCTTAACCGTAGATCCTGCCGGAACACGAATCGCTTAAACTTCTCCGCTATCTTGTTGGTTTCTTTCCGGTAAAAGAGTACCTGATTAATGTTATCCCGTACTGCGGCAAGGTCGCGAAAATACGCCCGTATTGCCTTTACCATGCCGTCCGATGCATCAATAGCGTGTTTCGATAGGTCAAGAAAGACAGGATGCAGATCCTTTGGAATTTCAGGTATTTCTACCGAGAATTCGAGTAAATTTTCGGTAATCATATTTAAGACCTTATCTGCACTTTCAAGCAACCCGAGGACATCCCCTCGTGACTCCGGTATCAGTGTTTTCAGGTACAGGTTTGTTTCAATGTGGCGTCGCAAATCATCTCCCTTCTCTTCAATTCTTCGCAACTCCTGTAATTGATCTTCAAACTCTTCATTCCTCTCTTCGAGATAGAGCTTTACACCCTGTTTAAAAACGAGTCCGCCGCGTATCAAAAGATCGAGATACTCATCGATCTGTGCTTCGAGCTCTTTATTTTTTTTAAATACCACGGCCATCAATGTAAACTCCTAAAATATTCCGAATACACCGTCGGGGGTAATTCCGAGGAAGCGGAACCACGTCTCACCGGCAATGATGTTTAAAATCCAGCCGATTACCATCAGGGTAAAACCGAATTTGAAAGCTTCGGCAAGATTGTAACGATCCGTTTCGTATAATAATGCAGCGGGTTTACTGTTAAACGGAAGCACATAAA
>SLQE01000210.1 GCA_007131635.1 Bacteroidota bacterium
CGAACCGGAAGATAAGCGACAGTACCGTCCCGTGAGATATAGTCAGGAAGGCGGCTGGAACTGGGGTATTCAATTACGTGAGCCGTCGATGGCCTCCGATATCTGGCAGACGAATATGCAGCGTTTATTTCGTGCTTTCATCGCCCACTTCGAACAATCTCCTTTATCGAGTAGAATAATCGGTTATCAGATCGGCTCCGGAATATACGGTGAGTGGCATTACTTCCTTTCGGAGTTTTTACCCGATATAAGCAAGCCGGTAAAGAAAAAATTCGGATATGTGCCCGGAAAAGAAGAGCGATTGCACACGGAATTCGGATTATTCAGAGATCCCGTAAAGGAAAAAAATGTTATAGAATATTTCCGGCGTTTCCATGAAGATCTCATAGCTGATACGATCATTCGATTCTCCCGTATTGCGAAGGAAGAGTCTGATAACAGATTGCTGTGCGGTTCCTTTTACGGCTATCAGGTCGAGAATGTCTGGCTGCAGGAAGGCGGCCATCTTGCACCCGAAAAAATTCTGCATTGTGCGGATATAGATTTTATCGCCGGCCCATACTCTTATCAGACAACCAATATCGATGATCGGTTATGGTGGGAACACGATATAGTCGACGATGCAGGGAATTATCTCGGAAGAACACGCGGCTTAGGAGGCGATGCCGGATACAGGGTACTGCTTGAATCATTAAAGCGGCATGGAAAATTATATTTTGTCGAAATCGATCCGGGTACGTATCTCGAACCGCCGCCGGTTAATGCGGACGGGAGCGGCGGCACCGACGTCGAGAAAGAATTATGCATGATCGGCGGTGTCGGATCGACTTCATACGAAGGGACAAAAAGAATTTTATCCCGCGATCTGGGACGAATGTTCGTCAGCGGGAACGGCGGGTGGTTATTTGATTTCGGCCCGGTACTTAAAACCAAAAAGAGCTGGTACGCTGATAAATCCATCATCGATATCGTGAAACAGTTTACCGAATTAGGTAATAAAAGAAAACAACTTTCGCTACGATCGAACGCCCGGATTGCTGCGGTATATGATGCGAAGAGTATGTTCTATACACGACACTGGCGGGCTGAAGCGCCGTTCCCTAAAGGGGGTGCATCACTCGACTTTTTCACATATCGCTTTATGGATTCACAGGCCCGGGCACTTCATCGCGTCGGAGCACCGGTTGACTATCTCTACCGTTTCGATCTGCAGCCGGAAGATTTTCTCCGGTACAAACTCATACTGATGGTAAACACATTTTGTTTTTCTTCTGAAGAGGCGCAATCATTCAGAGAAATGATTTCAAACAGCGGTGCAACAGTGGTATGGTACTACGCACCCGGTTTTATCAGCGAAGAAAAACTCGATCCGCATCAAATGTCGTTTCTGACGGGATACACATTTCAGATCGACACAAAGCCGGGACCTATGATTATCGAGGCAAAAATACCGGATGAGATATCCGGAGAGCGTATTTCATTCGGTACAAGTAAACCGCGTTATCCGCGATTTAGTATATCCGACAGCGATGCGACACCGTTCGGATACTGGACGGACGGCTCCGGTACCGCGTTCGCATCGAAAGAAGTCGACGGATGGACGTCTGTCTATGTCGGTACCGCACCGCTCCCCGTGAAGATACTTCGCGGACTCATCAGTGCCGCTTCCGCAGACCTCTGGAGTACAGAGGAGGATATTATCGCAGCTTCCGAAGATGCGGTTATGTTTTCAGCGACCAAGGCTGGAAGACGTACACTCACATTACCAAAGCCGATGTACCGCCTTTCGACGAGAGAAAGAGGAGATAGTTTCGATCTCGATTCAAGTGAAGGTGATGTGGAGATTTTTGTAAGTAGAATGTGAGATTTACCTATGTACAAGCCACTCTCCAGAGTGGCATAGACCATCGAAGATGGTCTTATGAAAGTGGGGATTCGGTATAACCGGTGAAATCTACAACACTCTGCCTGACCGGATATATTCTCACCGGTCCCAGTAAACCGCTTGATGTGTGCTCACACGCCTGGAAAGGATCCTCAAGCCGGTTTCCCAGAGTGTTCGTTACCTCGATCGTAATTTCATTGTGTCCGATTTTTATTTGACCGGACAGGATAAACATGTATGGAGGACAAATCCTTATTCCGACCTCCGTACCGTTTACAATCAACCTTGCAATCTCCCACACCTCTCCCGGATCAAGCAGTGCGCATCGGTCCAATCGATCCGAAGGTGAAATTTCAACATGAAAAGTATATGATACCGTCCCGGAAAAATCTTCGAACCCTTTTTGCATCGACCAGTCGCCGATCCTGATAGTATCAATAAGCGGTTCTGTAGTTTCGGGAATAAGAAAAGGTGAACTTACACGACAATATTCCGGTCTGTCAAGTGAGATATAATAAGCCGGATCGATTTCGTTCAGAATTATTTCTCTTTGGTTTCTCGACAACCAATTCGTCGGTTTTATATTAATACCGGCAAAATTATTCAGCTTCGGCATCACTTCCACATCTTGCGGATCCTGAAAAACAATGAAGGCTGACTCATACGGCCGCAAACGCAGATATATCTCAAGATCGTCCCCATTCCCGCGGTATACTATTGCTTGTTCGACTGTCCCATCTAACGGATCCCATATCTCGGGGATTTTATTTCCACAGCCGTAAAAAGTTAACCAACCCTCAATTTCCTTTTCAAGACTTTCATTGAATAAAAAGAATACCGGACGCCCATCTTTAAGGATCTGATAATACCGGAGGTGAGGTGCTTGTTTCTCGGGTTTTATAGAAGCAATATTCTGACTCTGCAGATATCGAACTAATGAAAGCAGCCCGAGGACGTGAACATTCGATTTATTCAAAAAGACTGCGTTTATTTCCCGGACCGTATCGTGGTCGCCATGAACATCCTTCGAAGGAAATGTATCAATGAAAACCACGGTAAGGCCCGAAGCGGACATTCTGTTCAGTTTTTTCAATATATCCTTCGGGATAGAATCTATCGGCGGTATGATAATAGCAGAGAAAGATTCCCTCTCGATATAAACCGACCCGTTTTTAATACGGCATTTCTTTTCATCCAGAAGAAGATCCATACTTATGATATCGAAATCTATCTGTCCTTCCGAGAGCGTTCTGCATACACTATCCAATTGTAAGGGATCGCCCGCCCAGTGAGATTCGGCGGGATAGAGAACCAGAGCATGTGCCTGATGGACTGCATTCTCCAGCATCATCGCACTTCGATTTACAAAATTTGCCCAGTACCTGAAGAACGGCCATTGCGGATTGTTACCCTTTGCATAGAAGTGGGGCGGACAATCTTCATCCGGGAATTGCAAACTGAACGCGTGAGGGATATGAATATTCGTACCGCGTACCGTCTGCCAGTCCGTCAGCCATTTCATATCGCGCAATCCGAGAGTCCAACCGTACGCACCGTAATTTTCACACATCACGTTATCCGTTCCGATCTCGAGATGAGCAACCGAGTGCGCAAGTTTACCGATTGTCCAGGCAAACATTTCCGTATCCCATTTCAATGATTTTAATATTTCTTTTTTATAGCCGGGTACGAGTTGTCTGAGGACGAGATCGTATCCGCCCGTGGAAAAATGTTTCGTGCTCCTGAAAAAATGTCCGGTACCGTATCCGTGATGTGTGTGTGCCTGATTATCCTCGACGATATGACCGATGAATTGTACATCGTTGTTGTCACACCATGTTTTACATCGTTTGAAGAAGTTCTCCGATAGAAGATCTGTCATCACATCCATAAAATCAAAACGTACCGCGGCTTCTCTGCCGTCGTGATCGTTCCATAGCAAATATAACCGGTCTCGGAGATCGTACTTTTTCCTCCTGGAAAATTCTTCGAACATATATCGCGTCCAGGGCAGGCAGGGCACATCATCACCGAAAAGGTAGTCATACGAGCCATAGTTTTCGAAGCCGGTTTCGTCTCCGAAAAAACCCAGTATCGTTTTCCCGAATTCATGTCCGAAGTACAGTTTCGTCTGTTCATAGGTGATGCGTATGAATTCATCGGTAACTTCAGGATTTAAATAATCCACCATTTTATCGTAAAAGCGGCCGCTCCAGGACGGAGTAATCCCTATATACTCGATTTTCCATTTCCGGTACGGTGAGTCTGACGGTGGGTTAAACGTTGTTTTTGTTTTGAAGTTAAAGCCATCATCAAAAATTATTTGTCCTTCATCGTTTATCGGATACGCCCATACGGATATAATTTTCTCCCAATCCGTCACATCATCGGGCTTAACAGCGATCATGCCGGCATTATTTTCGGGCCTTTTCACACGATAGCGCTGCCCCGCTCCGACCAAATCGGAATGACGGACAAGGACACGCATACGATACTTTTTCGGGTTTTTCCGGAGCACCCTACCCCCCGCGATACCCGAAGGAAAATACTCCTCATCGAATATCCATATTTTCATACCGGATTTCTTTGCTTCATCGATACAAATACCCAGGTCGCGCCACCAGCCGTTTCCGAGATAATCTTTATGAGGTCTCGACTCTACGACGAATCCCGCGCTGCCTGCTTCATCCATTATCCGGATTTCATTTCTGATGACTTCCTCTGTTTCGTTCTCTTCTCCTCTTAACCAGAGCAGAGGGTACATAAATCGTGATGGATCATCAGATTGGAAATTTTCCCGCAATATTTTCATAACAGAAGATTTATCTTTCACAGAATGCACGGATATTTTGCCCGGGTGTTAATGACGGTAGTGCACAACCGCTGCAGAGAATGAATCGGGGGGTATCGGAAAACAATTCCACCAGTTTTTGTTTTTCCTTACGGACCTCATCGGGGGTACCGAGTGCAAAGACATCGCTCGGATCAACATTCCCCCAAAACGTAACATTTGAAATTAATACCAGATCATGTATGCGCCGGATATCTGTTTTATAGTCAAGTTCAACGGCATCGACAGGTCTGTTAGCGAATCCGTCGAGTATCGCATCGGTATTTCCGCAGATGTGAAGAAGATACGGGACTCCGCACCCGTGTGCGTATGCTGCGACTTCATCCTCGAAAGGGAGAGCAAACTTCCGGTACATTGCGGGGGAGATCATATCCGGACCGGCGGGACTGTCTCCCGAACTTACCATATGCGCTCCTGCATCCGTCATAAGCTGAACGAAGCGACAGCTTGCCCGGGTACAATATTCGAGTAGGCGGATGGCCATCTCATGATTTTCTTTATCGGTAAGATCTATCAGCCACTCGGTTTGTGTACGCATCATACCCGCAATGGAAAACGGCGCCTGATCAACGTTGCCCCGCAGGTACTTCTCGTTACCGAAATGTTCCCTGAGCAATCGCATGGTATCAAGCCAGATCCGGATGTATTTATCATTCGAGATATCTGCATCTTTCAGGTCATCCACCTCCTTTAAAGATTTCAATACACCCTTTGAACAACGGGCCGGTTCGTTTTCGGAGAATGTAACCGTGACACCCAAAGCTCCGGCGATCGTGGCCGTATTGAAATCCATAACGACCCCGTCAAGATCATATTTTTCCGTCATCCTGATGAACGCATCCGCCGCTTTCCGGGGATCGTTACAAAACTCACGCTGACTGTATCCCGCTTCACGCGCGGCAGGCATAAAATTATGGAGCATTATCGGGACGGTATCCGGCCACCGGCCGTTCATCGCGGCATGAACTCTGTCGAATCCGTTCATATTAATTGCTTTATAATCACCGAAACGCCATCGGGGATCACGGTTATTTCCGGTTTATCTTTTTGTAAGATTTGTTTCGCCTTGTTCAGAGCTTCGTCGATAGTACCCGCCCAATGCATATACATATCCTCGACCATCTTCTTCGGAGCATCGGTTACCATGATGACTTCGTGCTTCGATAAGATCCTTGCCAGTATCTGTGATTCCCACTGATCGGGAATCGTTTCACTCCTATCTCTCTTTTTTATCTCATCGATTACCTGCTGTACCGACTCTGCTTCGACGAAAGTGTTATAAAAGGCAACTCCCCCGTGACCGTCTGAACATTCGGCAGCTATAATGATAACGCCGCCCTCCCTGCAGGTGGCCTCGGCGGCAGTCATACCCTTCACGGACTGATAAATATTCTGATCCAGCGGATAACCGCCGTTCGTCGTGATCACAATATCGGCCGGTACTGCCTTTACACTAGCCAGGTCCGAAAGAAACGTACATCCCGCTTCGTGTGCCTCCTCCCTGTGTCCGGCAACGGCATAGATTACCTTTTTGTCTGCATCGATGACAACATTAAGAATAAACGCTAATCCTGCTACTTCGGCCGCGTAGAGCATATCTTTATGAATTGGATTCCCGGCTAACACACCGGTTCTCGCATTGGGATGAGCTATAAATTCGGCACAATGGTTAGCCAACACAGTCATTTTACTCGCGACACCCGGCATAACGCTTTTCCTGCCGCCGGAGAAACCGGCAAAGAAATGAGGTTCGATAAAGCCTTCGGCTACCAGCAAATCTGCTTCCAGCGCGATCTTATTCAGGATCAATTCGCCTCCCGAGGGTAACACACCTGCTTTTTTCAAACTACTTTCATCAAGACTGTCGTGGCTGATAATTTTTTCTTTGGAAAAAATTTCATCGCCGAATTTTGCTCTCAATTCCTTTTCGGTCGAGCCGCGATGATAACCGGTCGAAATTAATATTGTAATATCGGCTTCGGGATTTCCCGCTCGTATCTCTTCAAGGAGAACGGGCATTGTAATATGACTGGGAACCGGCCGGGTATGATCGCTTGAAATTACAACTATGTTCTTTCTGCCCTTTGCCAGATCCCGTAACCGGGGACTTGCTATAGGTTGAGAAATCGCTTCTCTGACAATTTCTTCTTCCGTACCTTCAGCGGAATAAGAAAACGTTTTCGAAACCAAAATACCGTTCAATAAGGATTCATCGATTTCGAATGTTAAGCTGGAGTGTCCATAAGGTAAACTGATCTTTTTCAATGCGCTCATCCTTCTTTATTTAATTATTATTAACTATCGATTTCTACATACGTAAACCGGATATCATAAGAACATGGTATCCTCACAGGCTTTCTTCATGGCAATGAGATTCTCGAGCGGGGTCATTCGCGGGACGGCACAGCCCGGTGACATGATAATACCTGTTTTAAAACTTCCGCTTTTTATTATTTCCCGGGTCTTATTATATATTGCCTCCGGAGTTTCCTGAAGGAGAAAAGTTGTATCGAGATTCCCTTTTAACGCGAACTCATCACCCAACAGGTTCCTGGCAAGAGGTAAAGGTACGTGGGTATCCACTTCAAAGCCCTGAAAATGTACCGTTCTGAGATAATATAGGAACTGGTCTGTCTTTCCGCATATATGAATCCAAAGGTCGCAATCTTTCCCTTGAAAGCAATCTCCCACTTTCCCTTCCCAGGGGAGCACATATTTTTCGAAATAGTGTGGTCCGACAAGGCTAGCCGAAGCATCACCGAACTGGATCCCATGCACACCCGTCTCGAGCATTGCCTGCCCGTATGCAATAACGACATCGGTACAGAATGAGAGATACCCGTTAATGATTCCCTCATCGTTACTTGTTATATCCACGAGAAATCGTTCCAATCCGAGAAGCACCCCGCCCAGAGTGAACGGCCCCGTATCGATATTTGCCTGGATGTAATACTCATTGCCTACCCGATCAACCACCCTTTTTGCAGCCCGGAGGATTACTTCCATTCCCTGAGTGTTCCACGGATCAGGGACAGAAAGGGTATGGAAATCTTCCATAGATTGAAGTACTGTATTTTTACTATACGACTCACCATCATCCGGAGATGTCAGGATTCCTCCCAGTGCCTCATGATAAACCCAATTGTCTCTTGAGACATAAATTCCATCGAAACCAGTTTTCTCCCTGAATTGTATTAACGTATCCGCCATACATTCGGGATCGAGATTATAGTCTCTCTGCTTTACACCGATGATCTCACAGGCATTCGCAATAGAAATCGGGAAACACGGTATCCTGTCTACCGGGTTACCTGTGATCGCATTTTTTACTCGTTCAAGAGATGTCATGCATTCAATATTTTCTTGTTTTACAGCTTTGGGGAAAATGTATTAAAAATCAAAAACACAGTACTTATAATGAACTCAGCAATGAGGATAGCGCCTGAGTCATAGCTTCTTTATAGACACGACCGCCTTCGCGTGAAAAAATAAAATGTTTCTCCGGTTGCTCTGTCATGTGCCAGAGCACATGTCCCTCCCCGCTCACATCGGCCCTGATAGGCAGAAGATCAAGATCCAACCTATCGTAATTATTATTTTCTGAGCGTGGAATAAACCGCCATCCTTTTTCCGTTTTTGCGACGATACGTCCCGCTGTCATTATCAATGATGCCGTCGACCACATGTTTCGTTTCGCCGATAGAACATGCTCCCAAACGGCACTCGGTTTATGATCGTGAAGTATATGCAGTATATCTCCGCGGATATTACCGGTATACGCATGAGCAAACCATGCTTTTAGCATCGGGGAAATTTCGGTCATCAACTCTTCGTGCCGGGCATACCAATATGTTGCATGCCGGTAGTCGGGATCAAATCCCCTGTTCTCAGCCGCACACGGATACCAATGAATCGGCAGACCCGAGCGCCATAATCTTCTAAAGGCATGCGGATCAAGTTTTACATTCCACTCCATATGGGTACCCGTAGACGCAGCATTAAGGGCAACGAAACCGGTTTTTGCGAGGACCAGTTCCGGTTCACGATTATATGCCGCGGCGATAATCCGTGTGGAACCGACTACAGAGATAACCACTTTTTCATCACTTTTCCTCAGAACATCGAGCAATAACTCTACTCCGGTCTGTTCCTGTACCGCACGGTCTTCGATGGTATCGGTTTCATCCCGTAACGGATCGAGCGGTCCGCTTGCAACCGGGATTGTCCGTCCTGTTATATAATTCATCTGGATAACTGCAAGAAAACCCGGATCACGCGCAATATCGTAGCCCTCCGGCGCTGGGTAAAGAAATTTTCCGGTAGCATCCAGGATGACGGCTTTCAAATCGATCTCAGGGAGAGCATACACCGTAGCCAGATCGAAATGGTCATCCGGATCCTGAGGCGGATGGTAGAGATCGGTTATGTGGATAAGGGGGATTTTCTTTGACATACATCTATCCTGTATTACACACCTGGTAGAATCAGAAAAATCTTTTACTTTTTTTTATATATACTATTACTTTTCTACTTTTGCAAGTATACGGGACAATTTTTGGTTTTCGGGGTTCTGAATGTTTCGGATTGGTGAGAAGGAATCAGAAAAAATCAATATTTTTTTTATATTATTAAAAAGGGGAAATATACTTCATTAGAATCGTTAACGGATCACTATCGATAGCCTGATAATTTTTAAGATCATGAAAATACATATCAACCTGAAAAAGATTTTGAAATATACAACTGTTATAATCAGTACGGTAATACTTCTGGCACTGTTATTCAGCCTTTACAATATGCGTGACAGGCACAGAGGGTATTTTATCGATATAGATATCGAGGCATCTGACCCGGTAACCATTCAGGCAGGTTTTGCAGCATTCACAATAACACCTGATATTACCGACATCTGGACCGACGTAAAGAATAATTCGAGATATAATCCGGCAGATGGTGATACCTATGAAGATCTGACCGGCAGCGGACGATTTGATGCGGTATGGATGGCCGGATTTCAAAACAGTAAACCGGCCAAAGGCATTCACGATGATCTCTGGGCAAGAGCTCTGGTGCTCGACGACGGGAACACGCGTCTTGCCTGGGTATCTCTCGATGCTATCGGTCTATTCGGTTGTGACGTTATCGATATAAGGAAGCGGTTACCCGAGGCACTTGGAATAGACTATGCTATCATTTCAAGCACTCACACTCATTCTGCTCCCGACCTCCTCGGATTATGGGGGCCTACACGCTTTAAATCCGGTGTCGATAACGTGTATATGGAGAAGATTAAATCGACATCGGTTGAAGCTATCAGGCAGGCGGCGCAAAACCTGCGTCCCGCAAGATTCAGATTTGCATCAGATAATGATGGAGCCGTGCATATGATTCAGGATACCCGGAAACCGGTCGTGGTCAATGGGACAATATTCTTAATGCAGGCAATCGACGCGGAGATCGACACCACATTGGGAACGCTTATTACATGGGATAATCACCCCGAAACGATTTGGAATCGCAACTTGCTTATTTCATCTGATTTTCCACATTACTTGCGGGAAGGCATCGAGAAAGGTATCTGGTATGGCGACTCTCTCGTAACAAAAGGTTTAGGAGGGATCGCGGTGTATGTAACCGGGAATATCGGGGGACTGATGACAACATCTCCATCGGTTTCCATTGCATGTCCATTTACCGATACTGTGTACACAGAACCATCTTTTGATAAAGTACGGGCACAGGGATTGAAGCTTGCCCAATTATCAATCAATGCCTTGCATGATGAATCGGCCACTGAAATGACATGCGGAAGCATTTCGTTAAGAGCAAAGACAATTGAACTTCCGCTCGATAATAAATTATTCCGTTTAGGTGCGGCTATCGGCTTGTTCAACAGAGGAATGAGCGGATGGATGAAATTCCGTTCTGAGATCAGTTACTGGCGGATGGGACCTGCAGGTTTTCTTCATCATCCCGGCGAATTATATCCCGAAATTGCCGACGGTGGAATTGAAGCACCCCCGGGTCGGGATTTTGATATCACTCCCGTTGAAATACCGCCGCTCAGACAAATTATGCCGGATGAATATAAATTCATTATCGGACTCTCTAACGATATGATCGGTTATATCATACCTAAAAGCCAATGGGATGAGAAACCTCCTTTTACCTATGGGTACGAAACACGGCCGTACGGAGAGATAAACTCACTCGGTCCCGAGACGGGTCCTTTACTGCATACCGCATCGATGGAGTTGATCCTTCGGGAGTAATAAAATTTATCGATACATTTCTATTCAGATAAATAATTCACCCATATCGGACTGGACCACGCAACCGTACCATCTTTATACACGACTCTCAGATAATAATAGTTCATACCCGGCTCAATTGTCTCATCTTTCAAACCCCGATAACCGAAACGTCCTGCCCCGATACTACCGGTTATAAATAACTCCTCATTATTGCGGATAATATAACAATATAAAATATTTAATGAACGGGCTTCAAAATGTATAGCCGGCGGTTCATCAACGGTTATTTCGCTTCCCATCGGTGCACCGTTAACAGAAAAATTCAAAAAATATTTTTCTCCGGATGTTGCATAATTTCTTCTGTTTTTCAATGCATCCCATACATTCTCGCGTGTTAGCGAGCCGTTAAGAAGAACACCCGTTAAACCTCCCTTATACGGGTCCTCACGCCAGCCATCATCCGAATGATAATAGAGTCCATGCGTATCTGAACCACCGACAAAACCGAACACATGACCATTTGCCAAACCATTCTGCGCAAAGGAGCCCGGCATACCTCCGCGGTGCGGGATGGGAAGATTGCCCATATATTCCGATGCACCGTGTATAGAAACGATTTCATAATTGGTCTGTATTTCAGGATCGTGATCATCCCAGGTAATTCCACCCCATGGCGGATGATGCGGGAAGGCGATTGCATCGTGACTACGAAGGGTTTCGAACAAGGTTTCTGCATTAAATGCAACCGTACCCCGATGACTGAACAGAGGACTTTCTTCGCCCCCTTTGAAATAGACATTTTTATGACCGGTCCGTACCGTAGAATCCTGGCGTCCCATCCATGTTGAATGCGTCCATTCATACGCATTGATCGTAACAAATTCACCCGGACGATAATAGATTTCGTTCAATGCTTTTAAATATGCCCAGGCCCCGGGAGAATAGTGGGTTCCCCCCATCGCATCATGCTCGGTAATTGCAATAAAATCCACACGGTATACATTTCTGTACAAATTGAAAACCTCATCGAAACTGCCGGATCCGTCAGAGTAAGCGGTATGAACGTGGATATCACCATAATACACGTTGAAATTGCCTGAGCTTGTAGGTCCTCTGAATGAATCTCCGGCAATACCCTGCAATTGAGAGGGATAAGAAACCGGGATATAATCTCTTATTTGAGGGGTTCTTATTTCACGACTATCCCGTATTATTTTCTGTAAATAGATAGTTGTCCTGTCCCTTCGCGCCATCCATAATTCATTATCGGATTCCCATGCAAGATGTACGTAAATACCCCGAATGCCCCAACCCGGTTCGTCCAGATGCATATGATCACTCCAGGCATCCCCATCATAATAGATTGCACTCGATTGATGATCGTGCCTGTTGAAGAGATACATTCGACCGAATCGGTCAAAAGTTAAAGTCGGAAACTCATACGATTGTGTTTCCTCCCTGTTAAACAGATCGATGCCGGGTATTTCCGAAACGGGTTCAAACCATGTTTTGCCGTCAAACGCTCTGACCATAGGGTACCGAATAATTCCCCAGCCATCCTCACCGCGCCTGTTCGTTGTCCACGCGATCCAGAGTTTATCATCGAACCAACTCAAAGCAGCTTTTGAATCGATCGCCGGGTGATGGCTTACCTGCACAGGGCTACGGAGGTTTCCGTTTTCAAAACTTCGGATAAAAATATTCGTTGTATAGCTATGGGTATACGTATAATCCCATGCAAACCAGACGGCGCCGTTGGGTGCATCAAGAATGACGGGGCGATAGGAATAACCGGGACGATCTTCAATCAAAATCTCCTGCGACCACTCACCTTCAGAATAATACTTTGCAATTATATGAATATGTTTATCATCTGTTCCCCGTTCCCAGGCTACCCACACCCTATTGTGATTGTCGGCGAAAATGACCGGTCTGAAATTATATCCCTGGTTACCCGTGAGCTGCATTTCCTCTCCCAATTCACCATCGACATATACGCGGGCAAATATATTCCATTCCTGATTCCGACGGGCAGACCATACGACCCAAACTACATTATCGGAAGTTACCGCAACCCCGGGACGATACTCCACTCCTGTCTCTGCGCTCACCTGTAACGGCTCCCTCCATTCGGGATGTTTTACTATCTCAAGTAAATTATTGTCGGGTGTATCTCTATAAGATTCGTTGAATCGAACCGTCGAGATGTTAAATGTATTGAGATATACTGCCTCTCTGCCTTCTTCCGGAGTATAATTATAGGCAACATAGAGATTTCTGTTGTTATCGATTGCCACCGAAGGATATTCTAACCTGCCCAGGTCGGCTTCGTTATATCCGGGAAGATTGATTTTTTCGGTAAAAAAAAGATCGCCCTGACCGTTCACATCGGCAGAATTTGCCTGATTATGAACGTGGCTGCCGTCATGACTCAGCAGCGGTGTTATGAAAACGAGCACAAAACATACAATAAGAGATATAGTAATTTTCTTCATCTGTAAGACTCCTTGGTTAATAAAATTTATTCTTGGAAATCACGTATAACCCCCATAACTGCATCGTGCAACAACGGTCTGATTGTATAGATCCTTCTATCGATATGCCCTCCATACGTTCTGTTCGTTAAAAAAACGATGAACACATTTTGTTCGGGATCAACCCACAAAGACGTGCCGGTATATCCCGTGTGTCCGAAAGCCGAAGAAGAAAACATTGACCCGATTCTATGTTCTTCCGCGCCATTACCAGTATCCCAACCAAAGCCTCTCGTACTTTCCTCAGAGTATCTTTCTGTAAACAGTTGAATGGTCGATGTATCCAAATATTTAACACCCCGATAATATCCATTATTTATAAGCATAATTGCTAACTGTGAAATATCATCGGCGGAAGAGAACAAGCCTGCATGGCCCGCAACGCCGTTGAGAAGGCGGGTAATCCGGTTCCTGACCATTCCCGGACGACCGGTCATATGATAATGGAAGTCAATTTCAGTAGGAGCGATCATCGGCCAGAGCGAGTCCGGGGGATTGAACATTGTATTTGTTAACCCCATCTGTTCATAAAATTTGTCATAACAAAAACTATCCGGCGTTTTACCGGAGACAACTTCGATTATCTTACCGAGCGTAAGAAAATTCAGATCACTATAGACATACCTGCTTCCCGTTGGGTACATAAGTGAAGTCGCAAACAAAGAATCGAATACTTCATACGGTGTCGAACAGAACTGATGAAATGGGCGTCCCGGTTGGAAACCGCTGTTATGGAGTAATAGATTCTTTATCAACACATCATCTTTCCCGTTTTGTGCAAATTCCGGGATATAATCCGCGACCGGTGCGAATATATCTATCTTTCCCTGATCGTATAACTTCATCATGGCAAGCGTTGTGGCGAGCACTTTTGTAACCGAAGCAAGATCGAAGACAGTCCCGGGATGCATTCGTATAGCATTTTCTGAATAGTCAAATCCACCATATGACTGCCTGTAGACAATACCTCCGGCGTTTCCAATGACAAGCACCGCACCGGGATAAATAGAATCCCGGATACCTTCATACACAATGCTGTCTACACGAGTAAAATCAAATTCAAACGGCAGGTCTTGCGGATTATTATGATCCCCCTTACTACATACCGGTAATAAAAGTATAAAAGCAAGCAGATGAAAAAAAAGAATCACATATATCCTGAAATAGTTCGTATCCAACCGGGGCATGGTATTCTTTATTTTTTATGATGGACCCAGATCGGGCTTGACCATGCCATTTCGGGAGTACCATCCGAGTATGTCATACCGGGATAGCTATCGACCTGCCGGACCCTGACATAATACATACTATCATCGAGAAATTCTTCATCCGTATACACAAATTCGGAGATATCGCCGGTCGGAGAATCCGCAAACAGTACCACGTATTCCATGCCGGTATATTTAATTAATTCAACCTTATCGATATTTTTCGTGCCTCCGACCCGAACATGAAATACAGGGGGTTTATCCGTTTCGTACTCACTTCCCATGTGATTACCGTCAGCTGTAAAATGAAGGTAGATTCTTGTACCGGTTGTTGCGTATGTTCTCCGGTAAGAAAAAGACTGCCAGATGCTTTCTCTTGTATTTTTTTCGGCTACTACGGCGGCAAGTCCTCCTGCGTGCCGGGTATGAACTGTATACGCATTCATTCCGGGTTGTCCGAGATGGTTATCGGACGATCCGATCAATCCTATTTTATGACCCCGGTGCCATGCATACTGATACGACCAGGGGTTGTCTATCCCGATCTCGAACCGGTGAGGATCGTCATGAGGCGGAAGCAGCATTCGATTATTCCATAATGAATACATTTCTCCGACCTTGCGATACGTATTGTTTACCTGTTTCCATATCGTATGATCCTCAAAGGGCCACATAACATGCGGTATCGTCAAGGCCGGTGTTTTTTGGTTATCAAGATCGTTCCAGAGATCACTGATCGTTTCATGCTGATGTGCATGAAAAACCTGACCGTCTTTATCTTTATACAGAACCACGTGATGGCCGTCATCCGAAGTCCACTCATATGCGTAGAACGTCGTAAAGTTTCCCGGGTCGTAAAAAGAATCGGCAATTCTTTGACTTTCCGTCCAGGTTAAACTATCGAGAGAGTGGTTGTCGTGCTCCGATGCCGAGGCAAAATCGAGCCGCGCCACATCCCGCACATACACATACGCTTCCTCCTGGGTGGTAAAATTACCCCTGTGATCTCCTCCCCGATTAGTGCCCCAACCCTCGCTGAAACCGGTATCTCCTGTTCCCGTTCCGGTATGAAAGTGTGTATCGCCAAAATATCGCCGATATTCAGGCTCTCTTTCGTGAACAAACGTATAATTTGTATGAGAGGTAAGGACCCCATCCGTAGCCGTAATTTTTTGGAAACCGGATGTACTGTAGGATACATCAGTGAGTACAAGAATACCCGAATCGGCTTCTGTAAAAGTGTACTCTGCGGGAACAGGTTCTTGCTCATCGGTGGCGGTAAATGTAACGGTCCTGTCATAATAAATGGCTCGGTTTCCGAATGTATCAAGCAAGATCAATGCCGCATTAAATTTTTCTCCTTTCATAACATCGGCAGGTGAAGACATAGTCATCGTTACGGCTTTTCGAGGTTTAATGCTGATTTTCGGTTGGTTTTCTATGGTAATCCAATCGGACTCCCCGGTGGGTCTCCATTGTCCGCGGATAGTAATTGTCCGGGCTAAACTCTGCACCCTTCCGAAATAATGTAAATGAATTTCTTTTCCGGGCTCGAGCACCGGATCAGTAACGTCACACTGGATAATCCCGCCTGCAACACCGTACGATCTAACACTGATATCCGACCCGTCACTCGCTATGGCGGTAATGAACCCCATCAAATCTTTACCCTCCGTTTGAGGTCTGTCCCATAAAAAAATCGCCGTTTCCCCATATCCGGTCGGAATTTCAATTCTGAATCCGCCGCCATGTATTAAAGTATCCTTTGCAACGGTAAAGGTAAAGATAATATGTTGATATGATCCTGCGATTGCAGAGTCTGTACTTATCGTAAGTGTTGGTGTATCATTCGCATTTGCTTTTAAACTCGTTATAAGAAAATATATGATCAAAACTATTATCGCGGGGATAATATTATAATTCGAACGCATGGGTATACCTCTGTTTAGATATATTGATTATTATTTTTTATCTATCTCACAATGACAAACTTTCTGAATGTTGTATCGCCGGCGCGGAACAATACATCGCCGGTATCCGGATCGTACTGATCCTCGGTAACGGTAACGTGTGCGATATATATACCACTCACCACTACCTGTCGCGATGAAGTTATCGATTGCCAGGTTGCATCGCCGCTGCCGTCAGTATGCTCGATGGTCTCTATTAAATCTCCGCGTTCGGTATATATTCTGATTATACACTGACCGGGTATATTGAGGAACATAATTTTATCGGGTTCACCGGGATATTGTAAATGTCTTGCTCTGATGTTATACGGATTAGGCACAACACGGATTGCCTCTAAGGATTTTCCCGGTGCGCGTTTAAGAAATGCCGGCTCGGTGGTTCGCGTATAAAAACGACTGCTTTCCAGCATTCCGGTCGGGTTTGCCGAACCGCTCGTGTTGTTGCTTCCGTCATTAACTGCCGTAATATAGTAATAATAAGAAACCCCTCTGCGGGCATCGATATCATCGTAAGATGTGCTGCCGGGTCCTAACTCGGCGATTTTTTGAAATGTTGTATCGAGTTTTCCAACAGCCCTGTAAATCCTGTATCCGCCGAATCCCGGTTCTCGTTCTGAAGAACTGGCAACCCACTCGAGCATAATTCTATCCCCGCCGGATGTAACTTCGAAATAAGGGGGCGGCATCGGCGGCTTCGGTATATCATATTCCATCCGGAAATTTCGATAAGCCCGACCTAATGTCAGCATTATAGAATCTTTCCCGGTATAGGTCCATTCATTTTTAAATATATCTTTATCGCTCGTTGTAGAACCGTCAGGCAATGTAAATGGTCCGGTATCAGATGGATCGTCGTTAGCTCGTTTCCAACGTCTGCCGATTTCTTCTGCTTTCTGCCTGTTCAATCCGTTGACGCCTTCAGCTACTATAAAAGTGATGCTCTCTCCGAAGTCCAGAGTAAACGGTCCGAACGCCAACCAAATATTCGACCCTCCGCGGTCGCCGTGTACCGTATGAGGATCCGGATTCGTTTCAAGATATGCTTCATCCATCCGGTAATTTCCGCCTAACCCATGATGGGGATTTCCCTGCAACATACTATATACCTGCGTCATTTGAGGCATCGCGGCGGGTGTCATATCGCCCGCCGAGGGAAATGTCCCTCCGGCATGCCAGCCGAGAATAAACGGTTGATGAGTATCGTCATTTTTATCTTTTGGATTATCATCAACGCGAAGAACGACCATACCTGCATGCTGGACTGCCAGCAATCTTCCGTCACCTCCGCGATCCGGACCGCCAATATTATCCCAGGCATTTGCCACATTTTGACCTGTCCATTGAAACCCGGCCCTCAACCAATCAACGATCGGGTTTTCTTCTGTTATAGATTCACCTGCGTGGGCAGGATAATGTTCTCCCCGCCGAGTTACCCAACTATGCATTCCCCATCTTTGAGTTCCTCCAACGCTAAACTCACCTTCACGGCTCACGCTGTAACGAACCTGTAAAGTAATGTATAAATCTTTCAGGGTCTGCCGGATTTTTACTTCATCAGTATAACCGGTTTTTCCTGTATTCTCAAAGGTATATTCCCTGATATGATAGTTGTCATGATATTGCTGACTGAAGGCAAGAATTCGACGGGTCATAGTCAGTCCCATCGATGAATTCACAACATTTGTGACGATCCGGTCCGGTATTTGATCGGGATTGTACTCATCGATTTGCCGTAGATGATGTGCGGTTAGATTTAAACCATCGACGATGACAGTCGGCGGTTCGAATTTCGCAGTTTGCGTTAATTGAACCGGAAATAATGAGTTACCGACATAATCGGCCGTAGAATGAACGGCATATACATTCCAATGACGGTTGTCCGCGTCGACAAAATCACGTACACCATACCAAAATCGTTCTATAACTGCATTATCCGTCAGCGGATAGTCGGCAGGCCATACAACACCTTCGTAATATTGATTATTCCACGCACGTTCGGATCCATAAGCGGTATAGTGATTATGCAACGATCCGATTCTGATATAGCGAGTTTTGGTGCCCTCGACTTGAGCATAGACATATCCGGTCATTATCACGATCAATAGTATTGTTAACACCGGATAAACATATAATTTTTTATTTCTACCAGTCATAGATTATCTCACAGACAAACTATAAAAATTACTAAAGAGTTATTCGTATACCGAATGCGATGTGACGCGGGTTCAGAAACGATAATGCCCTTATATTTGGATTGTCAATGTATGATCGAGTTTCAATTCGGTCTTTATTTTTCGCATCTATTTCAGGATCGTTGGTTGGATTCGGTTCAAGAGGATCGTACGGCACATCCCAGGGTCTGTAATCACCTATTTTATCATTTCCCCGGAATACTCCCTCTCCCCACGGAAACCTCAAACTCTTGAGATAATCATCCCAATCGTATTGATCTGAAAAGCCCGCCATACTCATATATTTGACATTGAGCGCATTCGATATGTCGATGAAAAACTGGAATCCATAGTCCATGAATTTGAAATTCCGCGCAAGCCTCAGGTCAACATTGTACCAGTCTTTCCAGCGCACATTATCGACAACGCCGGGAGTACTGAACGGATTAAATGTGTAATATGCCCCGGCCCTCCAATCGGCGAGTATACTGAGCATCCATCCCCCCAGTGGATTCGAGCCCACGATTTCCGGACCGAACTCATCGGGGGTCCGAATAGTAACATTAGCCCGGGCATACGGCTGCGGACGCGGGCGTGATTGATATGGATTTAATCTTTTATAAATCCTCTGTTTAGTCGGGTCCTGATAATATTCACGTAATCCAAAGAATCCGCTTGTATTTACATCATACGTATAGTTGATAAATCCGGTCAACCACCTTCCCGTACGTTTTTCGATTGTCGCCTCAAAACCCCGAATATCGGCATAATTATTGTTTTCCGACATCCGGTAACGAACAGAGCCGTCGAAACTTTCATAATACACCCAACCGGGTTGATCTGTAATATTCTTGTAATATGCTGCAAGGCGCAACAGGAATCTATCAAAAATATTTTGCTCAAAACCTAATTCATATGCAACGGTTTTTTCCAGGTTCAGAGCCGGATTCCCCAGATGAGTTACCAAACCGTTATGCTCGCGTTGTAATCGAAACCTCAACGAAGATGTGGGCTCAGACCTGAAATGCCCGTAGTTAAAATATAATTTTGAATTTTCAGTAATCGGGTGTGAGATACCGAGTCGCGGACTTACAGCCCAGACCGCTTCGACAGGTCTTCGTGGCACTTCTTCCTCTATTCTGTGTCCAAAACCGGGTGCAAGAAATTCATCAAACGGTTCAAAATCATACCATGCAGCGTTGGGGTCCGAATACTCCAACCGGACACCCACATTCGCAATAAATCCGCCGTACTCCATCTTATCCTGGAGATATACGCTAAACCTGTAAGGAAAGATTTCGTATATCATTCTACGATTCCATGTGTCCATTGACGGACTTTCGGTAAACGAACGAATCCGGAAATCATTATATGTGAAATGAAATCCTGCCTTTACCTGATGGTTGGTTGTCACCTGACTTGTGATGTCGAAATTCAGCGCTGTTGTGGAGTTACGCGATCTGTCTCTTCCGAGGTTCATCCAGCCACCCAGAACCACACCGTCGAAACTCGTCATAGAATACCCGTAATATCCAAACGGGGATTCATCCACAAAATATCCCGGGAATATTTCATACCGCCTTGTTGTATCGCGTTCGGCAATCTGAAAAGTGTTATATTTATTCTTGTTATACTGTAACCGAAATTCATAAAAGGTTCTCGGTGAAACTGCATTGGTGAGACGAACTCCGATCATGTTTCTATAAATAGACGAAGGACTGTAGTAGCCCGGCATATATAGAACTGCTGCATCTGTAACTATATTTGCGATTTCATCCTGGTTCCTGAGAACATATCCGGTCGGTGTCGTGGTCCAGTTATACGGAGAGACGGATCTCAATTCACCATACAACCCGGTGACACTTATTTTCATAGATGGCGTAATATTGGATGTGAACCTGATCTGGCCGAATTGATTGGTGTAACTATCCCTCGACAGAGGAAACACAAACATTTCCCTTTCGTGAAAATATGTTGCATAGAATCGCAGATCGCCAAGGATTGACGATACTGCAGGAACAGGGCCGCCAAAACCGAAATCAACAACATGGTCCGGTCTCTTTATATCCCCTTCACGGCGACGGTGCCATTTCCATATCCGATATGCCTGTTCCGGGGTCAGATCCGTAGCCGGATCTCC
>SLQE01000227.1 GCA_007131635.1 Bacteroidota bacterium
AATGAGTCGGTTCGCATGCAGGTTACTTTACTTTATCTATTTCTTTTTGTTTTTTTGATTGCGGTTTCCTGCCCCTCATTGTTTTCTCTTCCAGTGCATCGTGAATATTCTTCAACTGCGTTGAAATACGTGCGTCAACGTTTCCCAGCATACTCTCAATGACACACCCTCCCCGTTCGATCTTCTCATCCGGTTCGATGACGATTTCCCGGACTGAGTCTGCCGAAGCCAGGAGAGAGTTTTTCTCTCCCCTGACCAATTCTTCGTCCTGCGGATGTACAAGCACCTTAATTTTTTCCACACCGAGTATTTTATGTAATGCATCTTTTATCTGAGCAAGGACTACATGATCATGCAATAGAACTTCGTGTTTTACTATTTTCGCAGCGATGGCAACGGCCATCCGGAGCGCGAACTGTTTGTTTTTTCGTTTAAACTCATCGAGCTGATCGTACATACTACGAACAAACTCGGTCATCAGCCGGCGGATCTCGTTAATTTCATCGTCATATGTCGTCTGTAATTCCTGCATCGCCGCTACCCGCCCCTCCTCAAATCCACGCCGGTATTCATTCTCAGATTCAGTTTCGTTTTCGGCGGCAGCCGGTGATGCGGAGGGATTGCCGTATTCCGTTCCCTCTATTGCACCTCCGGCATAATTTTCTTTTTGCCGGTTCACGTCGCCGGTACCGTTGTAATCTCCATCATCGGGTACGAGAGGTCTGAAGCCGTTATAAGGTTTACCCTGACCTTCCATATCCACGGGTAACCGATATGATGCCCGGATCCTTCCGGGCGTTTTATGTATCTTTATAATCTCAGACAAAGACTTCCTCCAGGCCGCCCCGACCCGCGACAACAATTTCGCCCTGATCTTCGAGCTGCTTTACGATTTCTACAACCCTTGTTTGCGCCGATTCTACTTCTTTCAGTCTCACGGGACCAAGATATGACAATTCTTCTTTGAGTAATTCTTTTGCGCGTTCGGACATGTTATTAAATATTTTATCTTTCAATTTTTCATCCGCAACCTTGAGCGACAAAGCGAGGTCGTTTTTATCGACTTCACGCAGAATACGCTGGATACCCCGATCTTCGATATATACAAGATCATCGAACAGGAACATTAAACGTTTGATCTCACCTGCAAGCTGAGATTCTTTCTGATCAATATGTTCGAGTATCATTTTCGCCGTTGCCGTGTTACAGCGATTGAGGATTGATGCCAGCAACTTTGCTCCTCCCATAACACTCATATTCTGGGATATCTCACTCTCGGCGACATTATTCAGTACTCCTTCCATTTGTGCCATCAATGTGGGAGATACTTTACCGAGTGTTGCCATACGAAAACTAACATCGTTCCGCAATTCTTCATCAAATTCCGCCAACACTGTTGCCGTTTGATCGGCACTCAAATTAGACAGTATAAACGCGACTGTCTGCGGGTGTTCTTTTTGAAGGAAATTTGCCAGTTGTTCGCTATCGGCTTTTTTTAGCATGGCAAAACCTTTTACCTGTGTCAATAGTTTTACCTTTTCGATAACATCCGTGGCTTTTGTAAATCCGAGTGATTGCTCGAGTAACCGCTGGGCATAGTCTATTCCACCCTGTATCATATATTCCTGTGCGCGCACTAGCTGGTGATATTCATCGACGACCGGATCGACTTTTTCCGAGCTAATCCCTTTTATGTTGGTGATCTCAATGGTCAGCGCTTCAATCTCATCCTGCGTGAGATATTTCATCACACGGGTAGCTGTCTCAACGTCAAGACTGAGGAGCAGGAGTGCTGCTTTTTGCTTATTTGTCATCTTTTTATTTTCAACGGGTACTTTACCCACCGCTTAATCCTCCTGTAACCAAATTTTTAACAAACGCGATGCTTCTTCCGGATTTTGATTCATATATTGCGTTATCCGTTTCTTTTTCTCACCGCGGAGTAAAGCATCTTCATCTAAGTCTTCATCGGGCGCCGGGAATTCGGTGATTTTTCGCCTGAGTAATTCCCGGGGTGATTGATTCGGCTCCAATACGTTTGTATAAAATTCCTCCTCAATAGTCTTCTCTTCCCGGCTCAGCTTGTTTAAGAGCGACCACGCAACATATAAGGCTCCGAGCATTGCCAGTATTATTAATATTTTCTCAAGTACATCCTGCCATGTACCGGGCAGATCCTGCTCATAGATCAGGTCACGCTCTTCCATTTCGTGCCCGAAAGGTAAATTAACAACCGAAATTTCGTCGTTTCGTACGGGATTATAGCCCACGGCCCGTGCAACGACTTCGGTAAGCTGATCCATCTCATTCTGATTCCGCGGCATATATTCGGTTACCTGCTGACCGTCACGTTCCACCGTTTCCCTTCTTCCATTAACGATCGCGGCAACGGATAACCTTTGTAATCCTCCTGCATTCTCAACTATCCGCTCGAGTGTCCGGTTAATCTCATAGTTTGTGACACTGTTCGTTAACGTCGAGGGCGGTGTGTCCGTATTCATGACATTGCGCTCTTCCGTAATCTGTTCACTCCGGATCGCAGGATTATCGGCATCAAACATCTCCAGGGTTCTTTCAATTTGCCGGAAATCAAGCTCTGCATTTACCTGTACGATTGCATTTCCTTTACCGACGATTCCCTCCAATAAAGATTGCGCCTTATTCCGTAGATACTCTTCGACATTTCTTTGCACTTCATATTGTGTCGAAGTCATTTGTGCAAACGTATCGCGTTTTGTCTGATCCGAGAGTAAGGTTCCGCGGGAATCCACTATTGTTACGTTTTCTGCTTTTAATCCTTCGATACTACTCGCGACTAAATGCATGATTGATTTAATAGACTGGACCCCGAGTTGCGTATTCGGACGTAATTTTATAACGACCGATGCCGTTGCAGGCTTTTGATCTTCCCTGAATAACGTTCTTTCAGGTACAACGATGTGAACACGCGCACCCTCTACCTCTTCCAGCTGAAGAATGGTCCGAGCCAGCTCTCCTTCAATGGCACGCCGGTAATGCACCTTTTGTACGAAATCAGAAATCCCCAGGTTCGATCTATCGAATATTTCATAACCGATAACACTTGCCTGCGGTAAACCCTCGCTTGCAAATGTAAGACGGAGTTCATAGACCTGATCGTGCGGTACGAGGATAGTACTCCCTCCGTCGTCTATGCGGTAGGGTACCTTTCTCTCGCGAAGTTTTTCGACGACCTGTGCTGCATCCTGAGGATTCAGATTTGAATAAAGCACACCGTCTTCCTTCGTACCGGTCAAGGATAATAATAGTACCATACCGAGGGCAACCGACAACGTAACCCCGGCGATGAGTATTTTTTGCGATATTGTTAAGCGATTGATGAAATCGCCAATTTGTTTCTGCATTATATTTAATGTATACTAATGGTTATACCTGCATTCGTATCATTTCACGATACGCCTCAAGTGTTTTGTTCCTTACTTCCATGAGGAGATCAAAACTTGTTTTTGCTTTTTCAACGGCGATCATGACCTCATGCATGTCTACATCCTCCCCGGCCACCATTTTTTCGACCGCTGTCCCCGCTTCCATCTGTAAATTATTGACATCTTCCATAGCTTTTTTAAGTGTAGTTCCAAACGTATTTTGTGAATTATGTACTGATTGACTGCTGTTTGTCCCTCCGGCAGCGAAATCTTCCGGGTTGAGTGGGTGTACCTGTAACGGTGAAATTTTCATTCGCGCTATCCTTTCTTATCAATAATTTGACCGATTCGAAATCTGTACGTATTTCCATCGCTGTTATATTTTTTTTCTATGTAAGAATCAGTATCGATTTCCGGGAATAAATGCTCAAAGTATCGTTTCTCATCCTGAGTGAAAACTTCGTTCTTTGATGTAACTTGCAAAACGTTGCTAAACGCATTATCATGTTCCGGCTTTTTAATTTGATGATCGAGCTGGCTATAAGCCGCTTTTACTTGCTCTATTTTCATCACACTATATCTCCAGAGAGGCTTTTGCCATTTGTTTTATCGCATTTATCGCGGTTGTATTTGCCTCGAACGCGCGCGATGCCGCGATCATATCCACCATTTCGGTAACGACATTAATATTGGGCATTTTCACATATCCGTTTTCATCCGAGTCGGGATGCCCCGGTTCATACACGAGCTTGAAATCATTCGTGGCCAAGTCCTCTGTCGCACGGACACCCGGTTCGATATCACGGGTTCGGGAAAGGCGCCGGCTATTTCCCGAAATATGTGACGCATTCGTTTGGGAAATTTTTATCCGCTCTTGCGCAAGATGTCGGCTGAATTGTTGTTCGGCACTCGTCTCGAAACGTACCATCTTCCGCTGATACGGTCCTCCGTCCGCTGTCCGTGTGGTTTCGGCATTTGCCATATTTTCGGCTATAACATTCATCCGTTTACGCTGTGCGCTCATACCGCTTGCGCTGATATTGAACGCGGAAAAAATATTTTTAATGTTCATAGCTGACCCCGGATACTCTTTTGAAGACCTTTAAACTGTCCTGAAATCATCTGAGAAGCAAATTTAAATCGGATTTGATTTTTAGCGAGTTCCGCCATTTCCTGATCGATATCAACGTTATTGACTCCGCTTGCAACCTCGTCGAATACGGGTGATCGTCCCGGGCCTTCCCCGGTTCCCCGAACGCGAACGACATTTGGTTGACCGCTTTGTATGGGTATATGGTCTTTGTGGGTCATCGCGACGCTTGTATTACCCTGATTTTGCCGAAGTGCTCTGGAGAACTCTTCTTCAAAATCAACACGCTTTGCGGTATAACCGGGTGTATTGATATTTGCAATATTTGATGCCGATACCCGGCTTCGTAACGCGTATACATCCAGGGCCTGTTCGAGTAAAGGAACTTTTGTTTTGTCAAAAAGTTTCATGTTTTTTTCAGTTTCTCTCTACCGTTCGCATGAATAAACTCAATGGTACTCTTATACATAAATCAACTTTGATGCCAACAAATATATTGTCGAATTCCGTTCTGTTCTGCGGTTTTTTATATATGAAAAGATCCGGGGTAAAGATATTCTGGCTAATATTCGACACCTGACAACTATTTATCCACATAATCAAACTCAAGGACTGTATTTTTCCCGCAACTACATACAAATTCCAACTGATCGATAATATCTCCCGACCGGTGAATTATGATGGACGGTTTTTTTTCATCGCCATCCTCGATTTCAATTTTACATGTGCCGGACTGTGCAACCGCGGTAGATTTTAAAAGATTCCCTTTCATGACATATTGCTTTGGTTTAATTTTTGAATATGAAATGAAGTCTACAAATTCCTCGCCGCTTAAAGTGTTTCGATCTTGATCCATACTATTTAATCCATTGTTAATTTGATCAATGATGATGCGATTTTTTCTAACGGTAAAATTGCGTCGGTGATACCGGCATTGACAGCTGCTTTCGGCATGCCGTAGACAACACAGCTTTCTTCATCCTGAGCAATGACATATCCACCTTTCTGTTTTACAAGTTGCAGTCCCATCAGACCATCTTTTCCCATCCCGGTAAGGATCAGTCCGAGCAAACCGGCACTATATGCCTCAACCGCCGATGAAATCATGATATCGGCTGCAGGGCGATACAGTGTATCAGCCGGTTCGGAAGAAATGGATGCCACAACATGTCCATTATCGCGAATGAATTTCATGTGGTATCCTCCCGGTGCTATCAATACCCTGCCGGGCTCCACTCTGTCACCATCTTCCGCCTCCTTCACCCTCACGTTACTTACACCGTTCAGTCTGTTTGCCAGAGAAGCAGTAAATTTCGGAGGCATATGCTGAACAACCGCAATACCGAGAGGGAAATCGGCAGGTAATTTCGGAATTATTTGCATGAGTGCATTAGGTCCGCCGGTTGAAACACCCACAACAATCGCTTTTAGATCCTTGCGAACACTCCGTATGTATACAGGCGGACTTTTTTTCTGTGCGCCGGTAGTACCGGATACTGATATCTGTGCATTGCGAATTCTTGCAAGTCGATACATAAGCGACTTGCTTTTTGCGATACTTTTCACCTTGGATATCAGCTCATCTTTTATTTTCGTGATATCGAGCGACACAAATGATAATGCTTTCGGTATAAAATCAACCGCACCCAGTTCAAGTGCTTTTAGCGTCGCCTCCGCCCCGTCGGTGGTAAGCGAACTAACCATGAGAACCGGAACGGGGATTTCTTTCATTATAATTTCCAGCGCACCAAGTCCGTCCATGTTCGGCATCTCAATATCAAGCGTAACGATATCCGGTCTGAAGTGTTTGATTTTTTCGATACAATCAAGACCGTCCCGGGCTGTTGCTACGACTTTGATACCCGGGTCGGATTCGAGCATTAACGATAATGATTTCCTCATAAATGCTGAATCATCAACGACAACGACATTGATCTGACTCATGATTCACCACAAAGTTTCATAAACGGAGCGATATCGAGGATCATAATCACGCGTCCGTCACCGAGGATTGTCGATCCTGCTATCCCGGGTACGGTTCCCAGATATGATCCGAGCGATTTAATAACTACTTCTTTCTGACCGAGCAGCGTATCGACGACGACACCGATACGTTTCTCAGCCAACCCGATCACGACGATGTAAATCCAATCGCGTTTCGTTCCATTCAGTGGGATATTGAATACCGATGATAACCATGCCAATGGTAATATTGTGTCGCGTAATTTGATTACCTCTTTCCCCCTTATAGTTTGTATGTTTGACTTTTCGATACGGACAACTTCAATCACCGAGTTCAAAGGAATAGAGAACACCTCTTTTTGGACCTGCGCGAGCAATCCCTGAATAATCGCAAGCGTCAGAGGCAGTTTGATCGTTAACGTAGTTCCTTTACCTATTTCAGATCTAATTTCGATTATACCCTTTAATTTTTGTACGTTCGTGCGTACCACATCCATTCCCACGCCACGGCCGGATACATTCGTAACTTTTTCCGCGGTACTGAAACCGGCAGCAAATATCAGATTACAGACTTCGGAATTATTCATTTCACGAGCCTGATCTTCGGTGATAAGATTTCGTTGGGTAGCTTTTGCTTTGAGTTTTTCGGGATCAAGCCCCCGCCCGTCATCGGCAATCGTAATTGCCATGTGATTGCCTTCTTGTCGTGTCTGTATGGTAACGCGCCCTGTTTCGGACTTGCCCGCTGCAATCCGGTCGTCAGGGGATTCAATACCATGATCTGCTGCATTCCTCAGGATATGCACAAGCGGATCGTTCAACTCCTCAACAATTGATTTATCGAGCTCATTCTCGGCACCAAATATCTCTAATTCAATTTTTTTACCGCTCTCCCGGCAAAGGTCGCGAATCAAACGGGGTAATTTATTGAACACTTTCGACATCGGGACCATCCGCGCTTTCATAACGGCCATTTGCAATTCAGTCGTTATAAAGTCAAGCTGCGAAAACGTACCGCTGAGCTCTTTTTCAATAGAAGACCCCTCATAGGTCTGTTTCATCTGATCGGATATCTGGGCGAGACGATTTCTTCCGAGAACGAGTTCTCCCACGAGATTCATGATCCCGTCGAGTCTGCCGACATCGACGCGTATCGTGTTATCAATAGCCCGGCCGGTCGATGGTATCGTTTTATCACCTGCTTGTTTGGACTCCTCCTTTTCTGCCTCCGGGTCCTTTTCTTCCTCCGGCTCTGCGTCTATTACCGGTTGAATATTCTTACCGTCTTCCGATTCTTTCTTTTCTGAAACTTCATTTTCGGTATTCTGTCCGGAGACCGATGTCAGTTTATGTATTATATCATCTAAACGAACGGGTGTCGTATCATTCTTTTCGATACGCTCAAGGAGCACCTTCATAAAATCATATGCTTCGAACATTATATCCATAACATCGCCGCTCACCACGAGTTCTTTTTTACGGATTTTATTCAGGACATCCTCGTAACTATGAGCGAGATTTGTCATTTGTTCGAAGCCGAGAAAAGACGAGGTTCCCTTGACCGTATGAACGGCCCTGAATATGGTATTATGCAGTTCCGCATCCGTCCCGTCCTTTTCGAGGAGCAGGAGATCCTGGCCGAGTTTATCGATCAATTCATTTGATTCGACTATAAAACTCTCAATAATCTCAGCCATCTGGTCATCAAATCCCTGCATAGCTTCTCCTGTTATCTATGAACCGAACATCTTATCTATTTCTGCCTGGGTTGGAAGAATCTGAGTGTTGCTGGCTTCTTTATTACTGTTTTGAGAAGCGGGGGATTGCCGGTGTTGCTCGCTGAGCGCATCGGCAAGATTCTGTTTATCACCTGACCGGTTATATTCAGCCTCCGCATCGAAGGTGGAAGGATCGCTTCCGACCATTTCTGAAATGGGTGACGATTCAGCCCCGCTATAGTTATCCAATAAGTGTTTTAGCCGCCCATGAACCGACTCGACGAGATGATTGACCGCGGCTAATTGTTGCGAAGTAATATCCTGTACCTGTAATGATATCGATATATCAGAGGTATAATCGGCTATTCTATCGAAATAGCCGGGCACGGATGAGAGTATATCCTCATCTTCACTCTCCGGTGTAATCTCAGATATTTTTTTTCTTAACTTTCCCGCGTCTTCAACCGGTAGAGTTTGTGCGACAGTATCCAGATACCTGATACAGATCCGGATAGTATCGTTGCGTTTTTGTTTCCGGGTTCTATATTCCTGTATCTGCACCTTCCCTTCCTCTATAGTTTGCGACATAGTTTCGAGTATATCCAATATCTCGATTGTCGCCCGCTCGGTTTCCTTCGTAACGCGGCTTAAGCTGTCCGATGCACGGGGCAACTTACTGGAGCTTTCTTCGATTGATTGATTGATTCTCCCGAGCAATGGGGTAATTTCATAATAAAAACGCATCAAACCGTCGAAAAAACCGAATATTTGTTTTCCTAAATTGATTACATTCTTTAATTCATCGATACGATTGGAATCGTCTGCGTTTCCCCCTTTGTTCATACTGCTGTCTTTCCGTTATTGGGTAGTTGTTTTCATTATTTGGTCTATTTTATCCTTCAGGACCTGCGGGGTAAAGGGTTTCACAATATATCCGTTTACCTTTGCCCGGAGAGCTTCTACGATGTCTTCTTTTATCCCCCGTGTTGTGACAATAAGAACCGGTATATGTGAATAGTTACCGTCGTTTCTGATTGCCTTTGTCAGTTCTATCCCGCTCATATTCGGCATATTCCAGTCGGTTATCACAAAATCGATATTATTCGGATATATTTGTCCAAGAGCTTCTTTACCGTCTGCTGCTTCCACCACATTTGTGTAACCTATGGTCTTTAATGTGTTGATAACAATCCGGCGCATAGTAGCCGAATCATCCACAACGAGTACTCGTTTATCACTCATACTATTTCATCCTTCTATCGTCAGTGTTTCTCATAGTAATTATTCGTCTGTCCAACTAATAAATTTAGATACTTCATATTGGATTCTTTCCAGACTAAAAGGTTTCACCAGGTAAGCATGCACACCTAATTCACGCCCTTTCGCTTTATTCACTTCATCCGACAGCGACGAGAGAATAATGATCGGTAATTCCTTGTACTGCGGGTTTTCTCTCAGCGACTTGATGAATTCAAAACCATCCATGTTCGGCATATTGAGATCCGTTATAACGAGATCGATATTCTGCATCGGAAGTTTTTCCAGTGCGTCCATACCATCATCGGCGGTTACAATCTGAAAGCCCTGCATCGTGAGGGAGATCGAGGCGAATTTTCGTACTGTCGCCGAATCGTCAACAACAAGAATCGTTTTAGGCATTATACAGATCACTCCTTTTTATATACTACCGTTTTGGGGAAATTAATCAGCTTATAAGCGGTTGAGATACCGTGTAATGATTCGGCATATCCAATGAACAGATATCCTCCGGGGTTGAGACTGTTATAGAGGTTTGATACAACCTGAACCTTGGATTTAAGATCGAAATAAATCAGAACGTTGCAACAGTAAATAACATCGAAATTCCGCATGAACCGCATCCGGGACTGATCGAAAAGGTTTTGTTTCTCGAAGCGAACGAACTGCTTCACGCTGTCGTGTACATGATATTTCCCATCTTGCACAGAAAAGTATTTTTTTAGGTAATATTCCGGCATATTTCTTATGGAATAATCCTTATATACTCCCCGCTTCGCGATCTCAATAACTGATTGACTGATATCGGTACCTACTATCTCAACATCCAGGTCCGGAAAACGCGGTTTCAGTTTATCAAGAAATATCATCGCAAGCGTGTACGCTTCTTCCCCGGAGGAGCTTGCTGCGCTCCATATTTTGATTTTAGATCGGCCGTTATATTTTCTGGATTGCACTATTTCCGGGATGAGATGTTTCTCAAAAGCTTCGAATTGCGGTTCATTTCGGAAAAAATATGTTTCATTTATCGTAACGGCATCGTAGAGGAATTGCAACTCGTCGAATTGTCCTTTTCCGTTCCGTATATATTGAAGATAATTTTCAAAACTCGAAATATTCAGTATTTGAATTCTTTTTCCCAGTCTTCCTTCCAGTAAATATTTTTTATTATTCTGGAAATATATGCCGGTGAGCGTATAAATATAATCCCGTAACTGCCGGAATGTATCGTCCGATAATTTATGTTGCGATCTGGCGAGTGTTGATGTTATACTCATGCGATTACTCCGACCCGATATCTGATAGTGACAACCCCTTTGATTCTACTGCTGCTGCGGCAACCTCGCGCACAACAGCTTCATCATCATCAAGAAATTTCGAAATTAATTCAGGAGTACGGGGATCACTAATACTGACTAATATTTCTATGAAATGAATTTTCAGCCATGGATCCTGATCATTCAATATCTTATCAAGAACAAGTACCGCTCTGTCGCCGTCAAGAGAGAACAGCACATCGACAATGGTGGATCGGGTCTCTTCGTCGGCATCTTCCCACTCTTTTACGATATCATCAAACAATGTATCGACCACCCGGGTATCAAACTGCAGGTTTTTGTTTCTGAATATCGATACGATCGTAATTTGTACCATACGGCCGATAAGGAACAGCAACGCCCGTTTATTGGAAGCAGGATCCTGCATTAACTCCAGTACTGAGTAAAATATATTCTCGCGCTCCAGAATTAACGGATACAGAAATGAATCCCATTTTTCGGATCGACCGAGTGTCGTTATGAATGCTTTCGTTACATCGTCACCTGTAAATCGCTCAAGACCCTTCGCCGCACTGTAAGCAATATCCTCGTCACTGTCGGATAACGCATCGAGTAACTGATAGAAATGATCCCGGGAGAAATAAACCCGTTTATCTATCCGTTCCTGAATCTGCACCATCGCGTGAATAATCGCATGGGCAATTTTTCCTTTTGCTGATTGGAGATACCTTTTCAATGTCTCTAATGCATCTTCGTTACCGACCGCACCGAGCGCTTGTACTATCATAAAGACCAACAGGCCATCGCTTTGTTTATTATTCACTTCCGCATAAAACATAGACAGAAGATATTCACCGGCCCGTGTATCTCCGATTTTGCCCAGCGCTTCAACCACAGACGGTCGTGTTTCCGGACACTTTTCGTACGTATTGCACAGCGGAGCCAGAACGCCGCTATTCTTCGCATTTCCTAATGCTTCAACAGCGGCTATTCTAACGTTAATATCCGGATCATCAAGCAATCTTACGAGGTCGGTTACCGCATCCGATGGATCGATAAGCGCAAGAATATCGACTGCAAATTTGCGGACATCATGATCCGTGTCGTGCATATACGGAATGACTGCAGGAACCGCCGGCTTTCCTATCCGGCAGAGCAAATCCGCTACCAGATTTCGCGTAACGATATTCTCGTCGCCAATGTACTCCACGACCGCCCGTGCGACTTTTAATCCACCGATCGCCAGAAGCGAACGAAAAGCAGCATCACGGACTCCTTTATTCGAATCCTCCAGTGCCAGCGCCAATGCGGCAACCGGAGCGAGCTCATCTGATCGTGATAAATATTCAGCCGCCGATCTGCGTGCATCAGGATCATCGTAGCCAAGTAATATTGATACCGATTGTCTGATAGTTCTTTCCATGCTTTTTTCCCCGAGTTACCAATACATCTTGATATTCAAAAGATATGCCAATCTTGATCATAGCATTGCTTTTTATTTTCGCGTCATAAACTGTGTTTTAAGTATTTTTTTAACCACTGAACTTACACGCCATAAAATGCCGTCTGTGAGGTGGTTACTATTATGCACATGGTGCACTATAAAAAAACCGGTAAGGTGGTTACCTACCGGTTTATTATTGTCAGGACAAATATGCTGTAATCATGAAGGACACCTAAGCAACATCCTGTAATTGATTCCATGCACCTTGCCCCAATATGCACTCCAGGTCAAGTAAAATTATCATACGATCTTTCAGCTTCCCTATGGCTGTTATGTATTCTGCATCAATACCCGCAATCATGTGCGGCGGGGGTTCTGTAATATTCTGTGGAATTCTGAGCACCTCCCGCACAGCATCGACAATAAAACCGACAACTTTACTCTCGAGCTCAATAACAATAATCCGGGTATCCTTCCCCCATTCTTTTTTGGGAATCGAGAATCGTGTCCGTAAATCGACGATTGGAATAACTTTACCGCGAAGATTTATCACCCCTTCGATATACGGCGGACTGTTCGGTACACGGGTAACCTCCACCATACGGTTTATCTCCTGAACTTTCAATATATCGACTCCGAACTCCTCATCGCCGATGGTAAAGCTTACCAACTGGAGTAATTCATCATTTGGTCGTTGCATGTCCTGTGTTACCTTGTCTTCTGTCATATTATTCTTCTTTATACACGAATATGTTTTATTCCCGTATCTACATACCGTAAACTTAATTTGTACATCCCTTCAACGATTTCGGATCAACAGCGATTGAAGTACCACATTGCGGTGTTTGATGCGTATATATAAGATAACCGCGGCTGTCATAGGCAATTGTTGTGTCGACCGGTACATCAGTTTCTTTTAGCGGATAGAGCATCGACACTATCTTCCGAGTCATTTTAGTGTTTATATGACGGTTACACTGATATCCGTTGACACGCAAGGACGCATCTCTGAGAAAGAGCTCTTTCGTCATCCACACTTTGCCACACATAGGACATCGTTTAAAAAATCCGGGCACGTTATTTTTTGTATCATTCATGTACTATATATATTTATTGACAACCCTATTCGGCATTTATCACATACCCATTTTCACGCACCAACATTCTGGACTTTTCCTGTAACCCGCGAGGGTTTTCCCCATTGCCTGTATTGTTTATATATTGTTCTTTGGTACCGTTATAATCCAGTTTAAAGCCGCCGACAAGCGTTTGTAAATTTTCGGTTAAACGATTTAAATCCTCTGCAGCCCTTGCCACCTGTTCAATGCCACTCGCCGTTTGCTGTGTCACAGAGCTAATGGTTTCTACATTCCTGGAAATCTGCTCACTCGTACTGGATTGTTGATCACTTGCCGTAGCTATTTGTGCTACCATATCGTTTACCTTTTGTACCATAGTCACTATTTCTTCCAACGAAATGCTGGCTTTATCGGCTAATGCAATACCTGCATCTACCTCTTTTGTACCCTCTTCCATGGAATCTACCGCGCCGGTAGTATCATGCTGTATCTTTTTAATCATTTCCGCAATCTCTTTTGTGGCCTTTGTTGTACGCTCTGCGAGTTTCCGCACCTCGTCGGCAACGACGGCAAATCCTCTTCCCTGCTCACCTGCCCGGGCAGCCTCGATAGCCGCGTTCAAGGCCAGAAGGTTGGTCTGATCGGCTATATCGTCTATGACACTCACAATTTCACCTATCTGATCGCTGGAGTGACCCAGGGTTTCAATCGTTACCGCTGATTTCTTTACAGCTCCCGCTATACGTTTCATACCCAGGATCGTATCCTCTACTATCTTACGCCCTTCTTCCGCTGTCTTTCTCGCGTGGTGAGCCATGTCGGATGTATCCGAGGCGTTTTTTGAATTGTCGACAATAGTCTTCGACATTTCCTCGACAGCACTTGCAACTTCACCCGCCTGTGATGTCTGTTCCTGAGCCCCTGCTGCCATCTGCTCCATGCTCGATGAAATTTCAGCGGTCGAACTCGCAACGGCAACGCTTGCTTCTTCTACCTGAAAAATAGTTTGCCGTAAATTCTTTATCATTTGATTTAATGCTGTACCCAGTTTTCCCAATTCATCCTGGTTCCTGACCGGAATTTCGTTTCGAAGATCCCCCCGGGCAACAGTTTCCGCAAATTCGATCATTTTATTAATCGGATTGGTAATAAACACGCCGGAAAAATAACGCATCGTTAATCCGATCAGAAACAATATGCCGAGACATGCCAGAGAAGCCATCAGATAAATATTGGATTTTTGTGTAATCAAATGCCGGGTAGAACCGGAAACACCAAATAAGCCGGTAAGATCCCCTACTTTCTGATGGCCAAATATATCGAGACCGTCTTCATGGTGACACCACAAACAATCCCTGTGGATCCGGGCAGGGGCATATACATACAGGTAGGGAGTCCTTTCGTGCGAGATAATCCCCTCGTAAGTTTCCAGATCAGGATTACGTTGGAAAGCCAGATAGGCATCCTCTTCCAGTTTCCTTACTTCATTGTCGGAACTATATGTTCCCTCGAAAACTCTGTGAAAACGCAAATCGCGTTCTGTCGCGAATTCTTCGGCAAAGGAGTGAACCATCATTGTTGAAGATATTGCAAGTGTTGATAACTGATCCCGGAACTCGCTATGAAGCTGGTTTACCTGATTTCTCGCGATGATGAATGTTAATACCGATATGAGCAACAGAATTACAATGCTAATGGGTATTAAAAATTTTGCCTGTATCCCTAATTTTTCTAGTTTTATCATTGCATATACTCGAGTTTATTATCTGATCTTCATACATTTTTTAAAAACTTAATTTTCTGTTCATGTTAAATATCAATTAATGTGCCAACATCTTCAATGAAATTGCCGTCATGTAATCTATTAAAACGTCTCGTTTAGAACATAATAACCAATCGGGTGCTCTATATCGCAGATTTGGTAATTAGAATATTAAACATCTGGTTAATATTAACCATGATGAACGCACTCTTATTTCGGTTCGGTAAATTACGATTCAGTGTAAAATTACTCCGGGAACTTGTTTCATAATTCATAAAGTTTTCAGGCCTTTCCCGAAATGAGATCTTCGTATTCAGGATATACTTCTTTCATACACTGCGGACAGAATCCGTGGCTGAACTCGGCTTCCGTATGCTCGTGAACATAAACATCGACCTGATTCCAGAATCCCTTATCATCCCGTATTTTTTTGCAATTCATACAAATAGGTACTATACCGCGCAGGGTTTTTATCTCGTCGAAAGCTTTGCGTAACTCCCCGATTTTCGATGCCAGAGCGTCCTGCATCTCAACCATACGCCGGCCAACCTCGATTCGTGCGCGGAGTTCACCGACATCAAAGGGTTTGACTATATAGTCATTTGCTCCGGTATCGAGTACTTTGATAATGTCGGCTTTTTCCCAACGGGCAGTCAGCATTATAATGTATGGCTCCCGCTCACCCTTTTTTTGACGAACACGTTGTAAAACTTCCAGTCCGTCCATCTCCGGCATCATCCAATCAAGAATTGCCAATCCGGGTGCTCCGGGTTTTTGTAACTCTTCCCAGGCATCTTTACCATTGAGCGTCTCGATCACTTCGTGTCCGTTTCTTTTCAGCACACCGGTCAATACGGTACGCGAGGTGAAATCGTCTTCGGCTATCAGAATTTTCATGGTGTTTTCATTTTAATAGTATTCATTATTTCTTTTTGTAATTGGTCATATTCAATTATCAAATCTTCAACATAAGTATTGGCTTCACCTATGTCTCCTTTGAAAGTCGCTTTTTCGATCTTATACGCCACAGCACGAAACGCCTCAGCTCCTATATTAGCAGAAGCTCCTTTCATTGCGTGGGCCCGGCATTTTGCACCCTCGATATCCCCGCGTTCAAGATTATTCCGTAGCGTTTCAATTTGTCCGGGTATATCTTCAATGAATGCTGTAATGATTTCTTCTACTAATTCTTCGTCATCCATTAAACGCTTCATTACACCGGAATAGTCAAAAACAACGGATGTCTTATGTTCTGTCTCTTTTACCACTTTATGATGATCAGGTTTGGCTGTCCGATTTTGATCATGATTTTTTTTCGGCAACCATTTTTCCAGTATAGAAATAAGCATATCAGGATTAATCGGTTTCGGTACAAAATCATTCATACCCGCCTCCAGGCAATCTTCGCGGTCACCTTGCAACGCATGTGCAGTCATGGCAATGATCGGAATCTCCCGGATAGGGACATTGGAATGAGAGTTACGAATTATCCGTGTTGCTTCAAGTCCGTCCATTTCGGGCATTTGAACATCCATAAACACAAGATCGTACGGTATACTTTCGAGAGCTTTGATCGCTTCCGAACCGTTCGCAACTGCATCGGCAGTGAGGCCAAACTTTTTCAGTATACCGAGTGCCACCTGTTGGTTCGTAATATTGTCTTCGGCCAGTAAGATACGTGCCTTACAGCCTTGTAAAAAATTTTTACCCCGGATAATATCGTTCTGGTTGTTCAATGCTTTTTGCTTGGAATTGCCATCCCGCTGTTCCGTTAACACCCGAATGAGAGCCGTTTTGAGTTCCCGATGGCGCACGGGCTTCGTTACATAGTCCGAAAAACCTATATCGTAAAACTGTCTGACATCACCGCGGATGCCGAGTGAAATCAACATCACCATCCGGGTGTCGGAAATCTGTTGGTGGTCCTTAATCGCTACGCCCAGATCTAAACCGCTCATACCAGGCATCTGTAAATCAATGAACGCAATTCGGAATGGATCACTCTCCTGTCTGGCACGCAGGAGAGTTTTCAGTGCACTTGATCCATCTTTAGCCTCTGATGGTCGCATTCCCCACTCGATTAAGTGATTCATTAATATTTCTCGGCCCGTTGCATTATCAACGACAATCAGAGCCCGTACATTCTGCAAAACGGCTCGTTCGTCACGCTTATCAATTCCTTCGATAGCAGGCAGAGCAAATCGTGCAGTAAACCAAAACTCAGATCCTTCACCGACTTTACTTACAACTCCGACCTCACCTCCCATCAGCTCTGTGAGCTGTTTTGAGATAGCCAGACCAAGACCGGTCCCTCCATATTTGCGGGTGGTTGAGGCATCGACCTGAGTGAATTTTTCGTAAATCATATCGATTTTATCTTCAGGGATTCCTATACCGGTATCGCGTACCAAAAATTTAATAAGGATTTCCTTCTCACTTTTTTCGGCTGTCGTAACACGAATGGTCACATCTCCGTCGTGTGTAAATTTAATGGCATTGCTTGTGAGATTAATGAGTACCTGACGAAGACGTCCCGGGTCACCGGAAAGCACCAGCGGCACCGTCGGATGAATTGCTAAGAATAGTTCGATACCTTTCTCATGTGCGGGCACAGCCATTGTTGCAACGAAATCATCCATTAGATTTAAAAGGTCGAATTCCATTATTTCCAGATCGAGTCTCTTGGCTTCAATTTTGGAGAAATCGAGTATATCATTGACAAGATGCAGAAGCGACACACCGCTTTTTTGGACCATCTCGGCATATCGGATTTGCTCATCATTCAGCTTTGTATCAAGAAGCAATCCCGTCATGCCGATCACGCCGTTCAGGGGTGTTCGTATTTCATGGCTCATATTAGCGAGGAATTCACTTTTCGCGATACTTGCTATCTTGGCTCGTTCTGCCATTTCATTCGCCTGTGCCGTTGCTTCTCCGAGTTGGCGGTTCGTCTCCAGAAGTTCTTCTTCAGCACGCTTCCGTTCGGTAATATCCCGAAAAATACTTAAAACCAGCGATTCTGTATTTTCTGTTTCTATGAATGCATTAGAGACGCCAAACCAAAGTTCATTATCATTCCAGAGTTTAATCTTTTTCTCGAGATATTTATTGATTTTTTTTCCGGAATAATTATCCATATACCTCGATTCTATACTTTCACTTCTTGCATCAGAGTAAATTACCCCAATTCCTTCACCTTCCAGCTGATGTTTTTCTTTCCCGACAATCTCACAAAATGCTTTATTCACTTTCTGAATAACGCCATTCCCGTCTGTTAATCTCATGCCATCTTTGGAACTTTCCCAGACTGACCGGAAAAGATCCTCGGATTTTTTTAATGCCTCTTCCGCGGATTTCCGGTCGGTAATATCGGAATCCGAACCTCTGTAACCTATCACTTCCCCATTTTCTCCAAACAGTGGCATACTGTTGCTCAGAGCCCAGACGATCTCGCCATCTTTACCGATAAGACGGTTTTCCAGGTTAAACAATGGTTCTTTTCGATTAATCATATCCAATCTGCGCATTTTCAACCGGGTCCGGTCTTCGGCAAAGCACAGATCATAGAACAGTTTTTTACCGATCAATTCTTCCGGAGTATAACCAACCACCTTCTCTACTCCGGAACTGATATAGGTATATACACCGCGTGCATCCACCTCCCAAACAACAGTCCGACTTTGTTCAGCCAACTGATTAAATCTCAGCTCGCTCTCCAGCAATTTTTCTTCAGTTCGTTTTCGGTCGGTTATGTCACGCACCACACCGGTGATACCTTTTCGGATCCCGTCGTTTCCATAAAATGTGTTGACGTGCAGATCGAACCATAATTTCTCACCTTCCATCTCCAGGTAATATTCGACGATCTCCGGATTGCCCGTCTGTAATGTCTCGGTTAATGCGGTTTTAATAATACCCTGTGCAGGTTCGGGAAATCCGACATCGTCGAATCTTTTCCCGATACATTCTTCGGGAGTAAAATAATGAATAGAAGCCATGGACTGATGATACTCCTGAAACACCAATTCGTTATCCATGATAAAGACTATATCATCCATCCCTGCGATAATCGACTTCATACGTTGCTCGCTGTCGTGAAGGGAACGTTGCGCTTCGTTCCGGGATATTGCACCGGCTATGATTTCAGCAACCACCTGCAGCATACGGATCTGATTTTCGGACCAAATATGATGTTTCCGTACTGCATCGAACCCCATAAATCCGAGAAGTATTCCGCATTCGTTGACCATAGGTAAACATATCAGGGATTTGATATCCTGCGATTTAAACTCCTGCTTTTCGGCTGCAGCTTCCGCCGGTAATGCATCGACATTGGGTATATGCACCGGCTCCATCCTGAGTATAGCGTTTTTCCAAAATGATATTGTATCGACGGAGTAATTCTTAATTCTATCTATTTGCGGGGATATACCGACAGCACACCATTCATGTGTGTTGTCCATTGTATTCATATCATTGGAAAACCGAAATACATAACTACGGTCGACCTGAAATAATGAGCCCAATGTGGCCAACGTATAATCGACCGTCTCATTGAAATTGCCCTCATCCGCATTTACAAATCGCGACGAAACCTCTGCAATAGTTTGCTGAAACCGAAGTTCAAATTGCTCTTGTTCGCGTAACCGATATGATTCGGACACATCCCGAAAAACTAAAACCGCGCCGATAACACGGCCATCGGCATCGTGGATTGGTGCACAACTGGATGATATTTGATATTCGCTTCCATCACGCGAAATGAGCAAGGTGTGGTCGGGCAACAGGACAATGAGATCGGTTTGCACCGCCCGGTCAACCGGATTTTCAATTCTGTTTCGGGACTTCGCATCAAAGACAGATAGTATTTCATCGACAAAACGTCCTTGTGAATCCTTTGTACTCCAACCGGTCAGCTTTTCTGCAACCGCATTTAAATTAACAACTCTACCGTTCGCATCGCAGGCGATAACACCATCCGCAATAGACTGCAAGGTAGCCGAGAGGCGTTCTTCACTTTCTCTCAGGATATTCTCTATTTCCCTGTGTTTTGTTATATCCCGTGCCGCTGCATATATGAATTTCCCATGTGGATGTGAACGCCACTCTATATGCCGGTATGAACCATCTTTGCACCTATAACGATTAACAAAGTTTACCACCTTTTTTTGCCCAGCGAGATTTGCCATCATATCGATGGTCGATGTAACATCCTCCGGATGCACAAATTCATACATTTGTTTACCATGCAGTTCCTCCGGAGTATAGCCGAGAATTTCCGACCAGGCCGGGTTTGTTTTGACAAAATTACCCTGTAAGTCCGCGATACATAAAAGATCGAGATTGACGGAAAAGAAACCATCTAATTCTTTTTCTGATCGGTATCTATCCAGAACCAGACCGATCTGTTGAGCAAATATCTCCACAAACACGTCGTTCTTGAATGATTCCCCCCCCGGCATGATGATGGTAAAGTCGCCGTATGCATTCCCGTCTTTCATTATGTTTACAACAACTGTTTCACCGATCCGGAAAGACTTCTCTAAAATTGTTATAAGCCGGGGAGAGATAACGTTACCGCTTAACTCACCGAGCGAACAAAAGCGCGTAATAATCCGGTCTTTAATTTTCTCATTTCTTGAAGGGTCTTCATTCCATGATTTTCCGATAATTGGAAACCCTAATATATCAATAGCTTTATGGATATCCCCGGAAATACCTGAAATAGCCACGGTCGAGAATGTATTGTATTCACTTTCAAATATATTCAACGCAACGTATTTACCCCCGGAAATCGAGAGCATATCGTCGCACATCTTTTGATAATTAGGTTTTCCCCGGTTTCTCTCAAATAGATATTTTGTGGTTCCGGCGATGAGTTTTTCTACGGTTATATCTGTGAATGTCGTGATAAAATAATATTTCTCAGGCGAGTACACCTGGACTTTATACCAACGATGAAGCGGTTTTGAATACTGCTCAATCTCTTTCTCGCCGCCATAAA